>JAJTXO010001036.1 GCA_021463315.1 Caldilineales bacterium
GCTCTCGAGATCAAGCAGTTCCATCATCACACAACCCGCCTCGGCGAGGAAATGGCAATGGCCAGGGAGCCAGTTGTCCTCGTGTTCCGAGGGTCCAACCTCGACGCACTCCTGATCCGCGCCGATTGCAATGATGCCCTGCGAAGTGATCCATCGCGAGGCTTCAAGGCTCATGCCGGGCGGGTTACCCATCACTCGAGTCCCGTCCGGCCAAAACTTCATCCGACCAGTGCGAACAAGAGCTATATCTCCCTCACCCAGAGCGACTTCCTGCCTTTCAAGAGCACGTTCGCAATCTGCCTGAGTAATCCCATAGGACTCCGGGAGGCATTCTACCTCGTGGAGGCCGGCGATATCGAGCAGAACCCCGCGAGCGATTATTGGAGGAATCTGCTCGGCGCCGTTTCTATACCAATGACGGCTTCCGAGATTTTCGTCGACTGCCGCATTGTTGTACGTCATGCCGTTTACGCCGAAGTGAGAAAACGAGTCGATGTGCGTTCCAGTATGCGTGTAAAAGAACACGACCTCGCCCGAGTAACACACATGCTTGTTGATCTTTGCGCCGGCGTTATTCAGATTGTCGACGATTGTCCCGTTCGGCGTGTGCGACATGAACATCTGATACGCTGGATCGCCGGCAGCCTGGAAGCTTGGCATCCCAACGAAGAAGTCGACGCTGAGATCATAAATCCGTGATCCATCGGCGCGCGCAAGCACTTGCGCCTGTGATTGCGGGGTCATGCGGTTGAGAGCGCCCCGCTGATCATCGCTTCCCCACGGACTGCTCGCTACTTTGATGTTAGCCAGTTTTGCCATTACTCACTCCCGCGCTCGAAATCTACAACGGCGCGCTCCGAGAACTTTGGGAGCAGTTTCTTTACAACCTCTTCATGGTACGGATGCCTGGTATACGCATCTAGCGCTTCCCATGACTCATGGTCAGAAATAAGCACTCCATCCCAAGGATCGCCGTTCGGGTTCGGCTCGGCCTGGTGCCCGGAGATCTCCCAGTTCACGATCCCTGGGCAGCGGTCGGGAAGCGTGTTCAAGACGTCAATCACTGGCTGGAGACTCTGACCTGGGGTGAGTTTCCAGAGAAACACATGGCGAATCATGAAGGCTCTCCTATAAAAGGATGCTTTAGAAAGGGGGCTATTGCCCGCCCCCGTACGAGGGCGACGTAC
>JAJTXO010001037.1 GCA_021463315.1 Caldilineales bacterium
GCCACGCTGTGGCCGGTCTCCGACCGAGCCACGCCGAGGTTTACAGACGCTTCCTGAGTTGGTGCGAGGCCCAGAAGCGTTGTACAATGCCGCGCAACTGAGACAGCCCCCAGAGAGAAGTCGCCATGCATGTGAGCAAATATCATGCCCTCGGCAACGACTACATCGTCATCGACCCGGCCGAACAGCCTGGCGAGCTGACGGTGGAACAGATTCGGCGCATCTGCGACCGCCGCCACGGCGCCGGCGCCGATGGCCTTCTGCTGGGGCCGCTGCCGGCAACGACGGCCGACTTCGGCCTGCGCATCTTCAATCCCGACGGCAGCGAGGCCGAAAAAAGCGGCAACGGCCTGCGCATCTTCGCCCGCTATCTATGGGATCGCGGGCTGGTGAGCCAGGCGCCCTGCACCATCGCCACGGCCGGCGGCGTGGTCACGGCCCAGGTGGAGCCGGGCGGCCGGCTGGCGACGGTGGCCATGGGTCGGGTCAGCTTCGACAGCCGGGAGATTCCCATGGCCGGCCCGCCGCGCGAGGTCTTGAACGAGCCGCTGCAGGTGGGCGCTGCGGAGCTGCGCATCTGTGCGGCCACGCTGGGCAACCCGCACTGTGTCGTACTCTGCCACGAGGCCAGCGCCGAAAAGGCGCAGCGACTGGGCCCGCTGATCGAAACCGATCCCTGCTTTCCCCGCCGCGCCAACGTCCAGTTCATGCAGGTGCTGGACCCCGCCCACCTGCGCATCGAGATCTGGGAGCGGGGCGCGGGCTACACCCTGGCCTCCGGCAGCAGCGCCTGCGCGGCCGCGGCCGCGGCCCATCGGCTCGGCCTGTGCGACGCCCAGGTGACAGTGGCCATGCCGGGCGGATCGCTGCAGGTCAGCATCGCCCCCAACTGGACCCTCACCCTGCGCGGGCCGGTGACCAGAGTCTGGGCCGGCGTGCTGTTCGAAGAGGCGTTGAGTAATGCGTGACATGCGATGCGTAACCCGTAACTCGTAACTCGTAACCCAGAAAAGCACCCCGCAATTCCGGGTTACGAGTTACGCATCACGAACTACTCATCCTCACAGCCACCCCCCGCAATTCCGGGTTACGAGCTACGCATCACGAATTACTCATCCTCACAGCCACCCCCCGCAATTCCGGGTTACGAGTTACGCATCACGAATTACTCATCCTCACAGCCA
>JAJTXO010001038.1 GCA_021463315.1 Caldilineales bacterium
GCTTCGTGTGGACCGACTCCGGTCCGGACCAGGTCGAGATCGTTGACGATCACTGAAGGAGTGTGGCGATGGGGCGAACTGCCAACCGAATGCGCGCGGTGCATCCGGGCGAAGTGTTGCGTGAAGAGTATCTGGCGCCATTGAGCCTGAGCGTGAACGCCCTCGCCATGGCGCTGGGAGTACCTGCGACGCGCATTCACGAAATCGTGAAGGAACGCCGCGGCATCACTGCCGACACGGCCGAGCGGTTGGCGCGCTACTTCGGGGGCGATGCCGCGTCGTGGCTGGCGCTGCAAGCCGACTACGACCTGAAGACCTTGGCCACACGGGACGACATTGCTCGCAAGGTATCGCCGCGCGAGGGCGCGCCTGCATAGCACATGGCCAGGTTGCTCGAGGAGATTCATCCCGGCGAGATCCTGCTGGAGGATTTCATGGAGCCCATGGGCATCAGCGCCCGCCAGCTCGCGGCGGACATCGACGTGTCGCCCAGCAGGATCAGCGGTTTGGTGAACGGTCGGCGCCCCATCACGGCGGACACCGCGCTTCGGCTCGGGATGTTCTTCGGCATGGAGCCCCGGTTCTGGCTCAACCTGCAGTGCGAGCACGACATCCGGGTCGCAGATCGGGAACTGCGCGCGAAGCTCGCGCCGAGGATCCGCGTCTTTCAGCCGGCCGCCGTCTGATAACCCGCTCTCGATGCTGCGTGTGACCGAATCGTGAGAGTCGGCTCGCGGTCGCAACGGGGGCGCCGATGATCTTCACTGAACAGCAAATATCGCCATCTCGTCGAATATCGGATGCAACGCCGCTCCGAGGCCGGGCGATGAAGTTGCGTCGGCACGCTAACAGCAGCGATGTTGTCGTGCGAGCAGCGCGTTATCCGTGAGGGGGACGGCTGCGGCGGTCAGGCGTCGTGCTGCGGGCTTCGCAGGTGCGGGCTTGGAGGTCACGAGATCGTTCGTGTCCCAAGCGACGCGGCAATGAGGTCCTTGGCGAACGATCGTGGACCGGCGACCAACGCGCGGATTCGCCCCTCGATCTCGTCAGTCCATCCGCCGTTCCTCGCGGCAGCCAGGGTGCTCGAGCACGCGGCGCGCACGTCGACACCCGTGATCTCGTAGCCATGGCCGGCGGCGATCCAGCGCAGGGCGGCGAGGCCTGCCTCGACGGCGAACCGGGG
>JAJTXO010001039.1 GCA_021463315.1 Caldilineales bacterium
GAGTGTATCCGCGGCCCGATCTGCTGTTGCCCGGTGGCTGCCGGGCGTGCTGATCGGTCTGGCGCTCTTCGCCGGCTACGCCTTTCAGACCTTCGGTCTGCGCGAGACTACGCCGGCCAAGGCTGGCTTCATCACGGGCATGTCGGTGGCGCTGGTGCCGCTGGGCCAGGCCATCTTCCTGCGCCGGCCGCCGCGGCGCAACTCGATCATCGGCGTGGCGCTGGCCACCTTGGGGCTGGCGTTGCTCTCCCTGCAGGCCGATCTATCGGTCAACCGGGGCGATCTGCTGGTGTTCGCCTGCGCCGTGGCCTTCGCTGCCCACATCCTGCTGACCGGCCGCTATGCGCCGGAGTGGCAGCCGCTGCGCCTGGCCTTCGTGCAGATCCTGACCGTGGCCCTGCTGAGCGGCGCGGCCACGCTGGCGCTGGAGCGGCCCATCGGCACACCGTCCGCCAACGTCTGGTTCGCAGCCGCGTTCACCGGCCTGCTGGCCACCGCGCTGGCCTTTTTCATCCAAAGCCGCGCCCAGCAGGCCACCTCGCCCACCCACACCGCGCTGATCTACGCGGCCGAGCCGGTCTTTGCGGGCCTGTTCAGCTTCCTGCTGATCGGCGAAGTCCTGGGCCCCCGGCAGATCGCCGGCAGCGCGCTGATCCTGGCTGGCATGGTCATTTCGGAATTCAGAATGATGAATGATGAATGATGAATCCGGATTCATCGTTCATCGTTCATCGTTCCTCGTTCATCCTTCATCCCTTCCATCATGTCCACCTCCACCCTATCTGATCTGCAGGCTGCCATCGCGCGTTTCGTCGACGAGCGCGACTGGCAGGTGTATCACACCCCCAAGAGCCTGAGCATGTCCATCGCCATCGAGGCGGCCGAGCTGATGGAGCATTTCCAGTGGCACGGCAACGAAGCCTCGCGCCAGGTCACGCAGCAGCCAGACGCCTACGACGCGGTGGCTGGCGAGCTGGCCGACGTGCTGATCTACTGCCTGGCGCTGGCCAACGCCACAGACATCGACGCCGGCCAGGCCGTGCTAGCCAAGTTGGCGCGCAACCAGCAGCGCTTCCCCCCCGGCCACCTACCCAGCCGCCACCGCTTGGGCGGATAGGGGGGCTGGGGACTGGGGGCTGGGGGCTGGGGGCTGGGGGCTGGGGACT
>JAJTXO010000104.1 GCA_021463315.1 Caldilineales bacterium
GCGGCGAGGCGCGCCAGGTAGGCCAGGTGCTGGGCAGCCTGCCCACTGGCACGGCTGAGCCGGTCAAGTGCCCTACCTGCGGCGCCATGAACGCCGCCTCGGCCACCCGCTGCGAAAGCTGCGGCGCGCTGTTGCCCAAGCCGCAGATGGCTCCGCCGCCAGCCGCAGCCAAACCAGCTCAGCCAGCCGGCCGCCTCCCCATCGGCCTGATCATTGGCCTGGGCCTCGTGTTGGTGATCGCCTGCATCGTCGTGGCGGTGTTGATGGGGGGCAATCGAGGGGGCAAGACGGAGCAGATGACCGGGCAGGTCAGCGCCGCGACCTGGAAGCGCGTGGTTCTGGTGCAGGCCATGCTGCCAGTGCAGCGGCAGGGCTGGCGGCCGGAGATCCCTAGCAGCGCCACCCTGGGCGATTGCCAGGAGCGGCTCTACCGCACCCTGGACGAGCCGGCCCCCGGCAGCGTCGAGGTATGCGGCACCCCCTACGTCCAGGACACCGGCACCGGCATGGGCGAGGTGGTGCAGGACTGCCAGTATCAACTGTTCGAGGACTATTGCAGCTACACGGTGCTGGGCTGGCAGGCCATCGCCCCCATCGTCCTGGCTGGGGAGGGGATGAATCCCTCCTGGCCCAGCCAGCGGCTGAACGATCAGCAGCGCGAGGCCGGCCGCGAGGAGGAATACGTGGTGACCTTCCAGACCGAGAGCGGCCCGGTGCAGTTCACCGTGCCCAATCTGGCGCAATACCAGCAGTTCACCCAGGGCAGCCGCTGGACTTTAGAGATCGATAGCCGTGGGCGGGTGGTCGGCGTGGAAGCAGCGCCATGACAGACAGCTCGGCCCAACCCTCAGACTGGTTGGAGCTGAGCGCGCTCACGCCGCGCACACTGCCGGCTGCGGCCGCGCGGCGTCCAGGCCCCCGGTTTCTGGCTGCGCTGCGGCAGGATTGGTCGATCTGGCTGGTGGCCGGCGTGACGCTGGCCAATGGCCTGCTGAGCATCGCCTCGGTGCTGGCGGTGCGCGTTGCCGAGACCCCCAGACTGTAACGGAGGTCTGTCCATGTCGGAAACTGTTCCTCCAGCCGACACCTTCTGGCATCGCCCCGTCCAGGAATTGGCCGCGCAGCTGAACTCCAGCACGGCCGGCCTGGCCAGCGCCGAAGCGCAGGCGCGTCTTGTCCAGGTTGGCGCCAATGTGTTGGCGGTCAAGCGCAAGACCACCGCCCTGGGGCTGTTCCTCCGCCAGCTCAAAAGCCCTATCGTCCTGATCCTGCTCTTCGCCACCCTCATATCGGCGCTGCTCCAGGACTGGACCGACGCGATCATCATCCTGGCTATCGTCGAGCGGCCGCAGCCCCTATCAAGACTGGTTGCGCAGCTTACGGGATCGTGAAGCCCGTGCTCGTGTGCGCGTTCGGATCGACAGAGTCGCTCTCGGCAACTTCGGCGATTGGAATGCCGTTGGCGACGGTGTTGGTGAACTCCGTATTCACTACGGTCCCGGATATCGCGTCTACTTCGGACGCCATGGAAACACCCTGGTCATCCTGCTTTGCGGCGGGGACAAGCGCACGCAGACACAGGATATCGAACTGGCAAGGAATTACTGGGCAGACTACCAGCAGAGGACAAGATGAGCGACGCAGCACTACCCTATGAAATTGGCTTATACGAGGATCTAGCCGATCCCGACGAAGCAGCGGCCTACCTCAACGCGGCGCTGGGAGATGGTGACCAGGAGGTCTTCCTGTTAGCTTTACGCCACGTCACTGAGGCCAGAGGCATAAGCCAGGTTGCTAGACAGGCCCGTCTCAACCGAGAAAGCTTGTACAGGATGCTCTCTCCATCAGGCAATCCGCAACTGGCCAGTTTGAACGCCCTGCTGCGCATTGTCGGACTACGTTTAGCCGTAGAGGTTGAGCAGCAGCAGCCGGTTGGTGTCGGAATCGCTGAGACGCAAGTGGAATACGCCGTTGAGAGCGATGGAACGGCCTAACCATGTCTAGTGACTATGTCAATTCGTGTCTGTCGGACGTTGACAGCCAGTATCATCTCAAAAAACCGGGGTCGAGACTTCCGACTGGACTCCGTTGCTTCGCTGGATGAGTTGCGCGTGCCACCAGGCAATCAGCTCGAAGCGCTGGCCGGTGACCGTGCAGGCCAGTTCAGCATCCGTATCAACCGGCAATACCGTGTCTGTTTTGTCTGGACGAACCAGGGACCAGACATGGTGGAGATCGTAGACTATCACCGATGAGATTGTGAAGAGGCTGAGAAGATGGTTCGCATTCCAACCCACCGCCCCCCGACCCATCCCGGCGAGATGCTGCTAGAGGAATTCCTGCTGCCTATGGGCATCACTCAGCGCCAATTGGCTGATGCCATCCACGTGCCGTACCAGCGGATCAACGAGATCGTCAACGGCCGGCGTGGCGTCACGCCAGCTACGGCCTTGCGGTTGTCCCGCTTCTTCGACATGTCGCCCGACTTCTGGCTCAACCTCCAGTTGCGTTGGGACCTGTACCATGCTCAGCAGACAGAAGGCCCGGCGCTGATGGCGATCCAGCCGCGGCGGCCGGCCACCGAGTTGCCAGCGCCGGCATAAGCGCAGTTGCCAACCTGTTACGCGCTCCCGTATGACAATCCTGCTTGACACGGGCCTGGTCGAGTATTTCAAGGCGCAAGCTGGTGAGCGCGGCTACCAGACGTTGATCAACGAGACGCCAGGCCAGGCCGTGGAGCGTGACGATCTGGAAGAGCGTCTGCGGCGCATCGTCCGTGGAGAAGCGATCGACGCGGGGGTGCGGGCGCACACCCCTGCGCTGGATGTAGCGTTCTCTTCCATATTTCATGTCCAGTCGTAGGGCGCACCCCAATCCTCAGGAGCGGTTGGTGTTCGTGAAGGGTATTGGCGTGAAGGTTGGCAGCCGGCTGTGGATCGGTGGCGTGGAGATCTTCCTATGAAAATCGCATCTTTGGCCGACGTCAAGGCAAAGCTAAGCGCGTATGTGGACGAATGCCAGACAGAAGGGCCGATTGTGATCACTCGCAATGGCAGGCCGGTGGCGGTATTGCTTGCCCCGCAGAATGACGACGACCTGGAACGATTGCTCCTGGCGCGCAACCCACGTTTTCAGGCGCTGATGGCTCAGGCAGAGGAAAGCATCAAGACTGGCAAGACGCTCTCCCACGATGAATTCTGGCGACAAGCTTACCAACGCGCGGACGTACGCGCGGCTGGGCCAGAGGCTGTATCTATCCCCGTAGCTACTCCTGGTATTGCCGAACCGCGCGTTGGCTATCAAACGACTGAGGAATGACATAGGTTGCACCAGGTTCAGCGACGAAGGCGTTCCGTGATCACATCGGCGACATTGTGGAGTCTGACCATGTCCAGCAGCCCGTGCGATTCGCGTCCACCGGACCTTGACAGCCAAGACGAGTATCCTGAGGTTACCCAGGCAGATCTGGATCGGGCGACGTTCCGCATCGGTCTCAAGGCGCCGGTGTCGAAGACAAAGGATGGCGAGCGAGGTCCCGATGGCAATCCAGGTGTGACGAATGATGGTGAGCATGATGATGCCAGCCCCAGCACCCCTGAGCGGCTCCAAGTGGCTGAAAGCACCTTCGAGTTCTGGGACAACCCAGTCGACGCTGCGTATGACGACCTATGACGCTAGCTAGGCGCGCTGGCGGGTGGTGAAAGACGCGACTGGTGAGCCGGCGCCGGCCTTGACAAAGCGCCGGTTGCCGCTGCGGCCACTTGGCGTATGCCCGTATATCAGTTGACCATTCCCATGCCCAATGCTACAATTGTGTCTGAACGGCACGGTGACCGTCAGCGTTGGCAATCCAGCTTTCGCTGCACATACCACCGCATGGAAACTACAGCACATGGAAACCAGGACCAGGGCCCTAGAATTCAACGTCGTGATCGAGAAAGATGAAGATGGCTACTACGTGGCGTCAGTGCCGGCGCTGCGCGGTTGCCACACCCAGGCCAAGTCGCTGGATGTCCTGATGAAACGCATCAGAGAAGCCATCGAGTTGTGCCTGGAGGTGGAAAGCCCGGTGGTCAATGAATTCATCGGTGTGCAGCGCGTCGTAGTTGCGGCATGAGCACCTTCCCATCGCTCACGGCTCCCAAACTGATCAAGGCGCTGCGCAAGCTGGGGTTCGAGGTGATCCGCATCAAGGGCAGCCATCACTTTCTGCAACACCCGGATGGACGTTGCACCGTTGTACCTGTGCATCGCGGCGAGACCATCGGCCGCGGGTTGTTAGCGCAGGTATTGCGTGACTGCGAGCTGTCGCGCGAGGAACTTCTGGAGAAGCTCTGAGCAACTTCGTGAACAGAGCGGCAACGCCTGAACTGCACACCCACACAGCAACGCGTAGGGCTTGACCATGAACGCGCGAAGTCGCACGAAGGACGAAACAAGCGAACGAATGACCTTCCAGACGCAAGTCCAGCAACTCAGCAGATCGGACATCAACGAGATTTCGCTGCACTACGACAGCGCCGTAGACACCGAACATGGGTCAGGCGATCATTGGATCCTGATGGCTGTTCTGGATAAGCATGGATTTCGCACCAATAGTCCGATCAGGGCTATCGAGTTGGCTGGAGGAGATCATGACGCTATGGTATCGGCTCCACAAGTAGGACAGATCATCCGCCTGCGATCCTGGCATGGCGTGGTGCTGGACGTGTTCACCAACGAAGCCGGTAAGACCGTCTTGCGCGTCCAGACGGTGCGCAATGTCTTTCGGCGTCTGAACCCCGAGTTCGTCGAGTTCGACCTGGCGCCGGACGCCATCGAGCCGGCCAGCCTGGACGACCTGGAGGCCGAGGTAGCCAGCTACGAGGCGGTCTTGCAGCAGTCGCTTCAGGAGTTGGTCAGCCACGCCAGAAATGCCGTGCCGTCCACGAAAAACAGCGCTTGACCATTTTCGTCCGCAATGCTAATATCTTCCTGAACGACCCGCGTTGTTATCTTCCGACCGCTTCCAAAGTTTGCAAAGCAGGCGCTTATGTTGACCAAAGATCGAATTGCCGAGCTCTTGCAGGAGCAGCACACCCATCTCGCCAGCGAATTCGGCGTGCGCCGGATTGGTCTTTTTGGCTCTGCTTCCAGAAACCTGTCCAGCGACGCCAGCGACATCGACCTGGTGGTTGAGTTCGAGCGCCCGATTGGCTTGCGCTTCATGGAGCTGGGGGATTACCTGGAAAGTCTTCTTGGGCATAAAGTTGACCTGCTGACGCCTGCCGGCATCCAAGCCATCCGAAGCCAGGCGATCCGCCAGGAAATCAGCGAGAGTATCGTCTATGTCTAGGCGGGCAGACAGCGAGCGCCTGAAGGATATCCAGGAGGCGATCCAGCGCATCGAGTCCTACGTCAGCGGAATGTCCTACGAGGATTTCCTGGACGATTCCAAGACGCAGGATGCTGTCATTCGCAACATCGAGATCATTGGCGAAGCGGCCAAGGGCGTGTCGGAAGTAGTGCGAGAAAACCTGCCGAGTATCCCGTGGCGCAACATTGCCGGTATGAGAGATCGTCTCATCCATGACTATTTTGGCGTCAACCTCGACATCGTCTGGCAGGTAGTCTTGGAAGAATTACCGCAACTTGCTGTGGCGTTGGTGGAAGACGTGGGATCGTCCAGTGCAGCGGGCGATGAAGAGGCAGCCGCAGACCTGTGAGAATCGCCGAAGCTCATCTCCAGCCAAACCACGTTCTGACCATTGTGGCCGACGATGGACGCGTCGGCCAGTTCGATGTCAGTCCCTATTTGAAGTACGAGGCGTTCGAGGACTTACGCCGGCCCGGTGAGTTCGCCAAGGTGATCAACGCCGGCTACTTCGTGGAGTGGGCTTGCGGCGCTGATCTATCTGCCGATACCATTGAGGCGCGCTGGCAGGTGGTAGAAGACACTACCGGCGAACTGGCGCCGGCCTAGACGGGACGTTACGTGGCTCCGCGACCTTCGCGGTTTCGTGGTCCACACTTCCGCCCGAACGGCAACGCCCGGACCACGAACGGTGGATGCCTACCGTTTCAGGCGTACTTGTGGTATCATAGGCGTGGACTTCATCATCGTTGGTGACGTGAGGCAGCCAGATGGCCTACCGCTTCTCATGGGATCATCGCAAGGCAGCAAGAAACCGCAGAAGGCACGGCGTTAGTTTCGATGAAGCCAGTACGGTGTTCGACGATCCGCTGGCGATTATCTTCGACGATGACCCTCACTCAACCACGAGGAGCGTGATCTGATCATTGGCCACTCGATCAGTGGACGGCTATTGTTCGTCAGCTTCACCGAACGCCTCGGTGGCATCCTGCACCTGATCAGCGCCCGCACAGTAACGCAGAAGGAACGTCGCGATTATGAAGAAAACCTCCACGCCTAAGCCTGAAAATGCCGTCGATGAGGACCTGCTCCCAGAGTACGATCTGGACTATAGCAAGGGCCGGCCTAATCGCTATGCTGGTCAAATCGTTTGGAGCCAAGGCGTGATCCTGCTCGGCAACGACCCGGCTCCTGAGGCCGGTTCGACCCTGGCGCTCGACGACCGTGACGAGTAGCCTGAGGTTCCCCAGACAGACCTGGATCGGGCGACGTTCCGCGTCGGTCTCAAGCCGGCGCCGCGCAAACGCCGCGTGACGATCCTGCTTGACACGGGCCTGGTCGAGTATTTCAAGGCCCAAGCTGGTGAGCGCGGCTACGAGACGTTGATCAATGAGACGCTGCGCCAGGCCGTGGAGCGTGATGATCTGGAAGAACGGCTGCGGCGCATCATCCGTGAAGAAGTGATCGACGCAGGGGTGCGGGCGCACCCATAGCCACCCCAGCGCCTCCTGCCATCATCCCGCTCGAACGGCGACGCCTGGACCACGCAGCAACGCGCAGGGCTGGACTACGAACGCGCGAAGTCGCACGAAGGCGTGGAGCACGAAGACTGCGAACTGCACGCCCACCCGCCTTCGCGACCCTCATGCACAGCACCTTCACAGTCCTAACATCTCCCGTCAGCCGTTGCTGATTTGACGGGGGTAAACATTTCGTTTACAATCAATCCATGATCCGTTCGTTTGCTGACGATGAGACAGAACGTTTCTACGCAAGCGGCAAGTCGCGACGCCTGCCTCCCATCATACAGAGGCGCGCGGCGATGCGGCTGACGCAGCTTGATGCGGCCACCAGCATTGAGGATCTACGTTTGCCTCCGTCTAACCGGTTGGAGGCGTTGAAACATGACCGCAGCGGGCAGTGGAGCATCCGCATCAATCAGCAATGGCGGGTTTGTTTCCGCTTCGAGCGCGGCGACGCCTTCGACGTTGAGATCGTCGATTATCACTGAGACGAGGTTGCCATGATCAAGAGTGGTTTGCCTGCCATCCATCCCGGCGAGTTCCTGGCCGAGACGCTCGATGAGCTCGGCATCTCCCAGGCGCAGTTTGCACGCGCTATCGGCGTGTCACCCATGCGCATCTCGCACGTGGTCAAGGGCACGCGGCCGGTGACTGCGGAGCTGGCCCTGCTGTTCGGCCGCGCCCTGCGCCAGACGCCACAGTACTGGCTCAACCTGCAAGGGGCCTATGACCTTAAGGCAGCCGAGGCTGCTATCGGCGGCCAGTTGGACGCCGTCAGCGAGTTGGCGCCGGCATAGAGACGACACCAGTCGCAGGCGTGGTCAGCATGCGCATGGTCCGATTGACATGCACACAATCATATGTATAATACCGACTATGCGTTTCACCTGGTTCGAGCCCAAGCGACTGGCAACACTGCAGGGACGAGGCTTGGATTTCGCCGATGCCGAGCAGGTCTTCGACGGCCCCACCTTCTCATTCGAAGATGACCGCGAAGACTATGGCGAAGAACGCTGGGTGACTTTTGGCCTCTTGCGAGGCCAGGTGGTCGTGATCGTACATACCGAGACTGAGGACGAGATACGCGTGATATCCATGCGCGCTGCGGACCGAGATGAACAACTCCTATTCTTCCGAAACCTTTGACGAACGCGACGAGTATCCCAAGGTCACGCAGGCTGATCTGGATCGCGCCAAGTTCCGTGTCGGTCTCAAGTCGGCGCCGCGCAAACGCCGCGTGACGATCCTGCTTGACACGGGTTTGGTCGAGTATTTCAAGGCCCAAGCTGGTGAGCGCGGCTACCAGACGTTGATCAATGAGACGCTGCGCCAGGCCGTGGAGCGTGACGATCTGGAAGAACGGCTGCGGCGCATCATCCGTGAAGAAGTGATCGACGCGGGGGTGCGGGCGCACGCATAGCCACCCCAGCGCCCGATGCCACCATCCCGCCCGAACGGCAACGCCCGGACCAAACACCCATCCAGCCACGCGCAGGGCTGGACCACGAACGCGCGAAGTTGCACGAAGGCGTGGAGCACGAAGACGATGATCCGCACGTCTATTCAACTCAGTATCGGAATGCTGCTGATAATCATTGAGATTGGTACCGAAATCGCCCAAAAAGAGATGATCGTATGTCTGACACAATTGCCGTCGCACTGGTTTCCTTGTTGAGCAGTGTAGTTGGTGGCACCCTCGTGGTTGGGGTGAACTGGTTTGCAACGAGAAAACGCACCGCTGCTGAAACCGAGAAACTGCTAGCAGAGGCCGAAAGACAAAGGATAGAAAACGCGTGGGAGAAAATTCGTCTCAAGGAAAGAGCAAAGATCGTCAAACATGACATCCCAGAGATATAGTGCGTACTAGCCCTAGTCTTATTTGTGCAGTAGTCTTGCATATTTTACAAACGAGGGTCGCCAAGGGTTCAGGACGGTTCACAAGGGTGCATCCATGATCCGTCTTGATTCGTCCTGACCCGCTATTGTTAAAAGTGCAAGACTACTGATTTGTGGTTGTACCGCGGACACCGTGGTAATTGCGCAGAACACCCGTGATCGATCTTTCGCTAACTAGAATACTTACTTCCAATGAGCTCAACTAAGGCCTGAGCTGCCTAATTCGAAGCCTCACAATCTTGCACATAGGCCAGCAATGCAAGTTCGGGTGTATCGTGTGTGATGCTACTTTGGACGACTTGGCTTGACCGGAAAGCATGCACTGCCGGACTTTGCATGATTGGCACGATCCCTCGATAAAGCGACCATGACCATATATCCAGCGCAAATCCCACCCTCCGAACGATCCGAGGAACGTCGAGCTGAGTTCGTTGTTTATGATGCATTGTCAAGCTTGGGTGAGAAATGGACGGTGCTTTATAACCGATCCCTTAAGTTCGAGACCCAATATGGCATTTCCGACCGCGAAGCTGACTTTATTATTGCCCACCCAGACTTAGGAGTGTTGGCACTAGGTACCTTCATAACGTGAAATCTTGACGAATGAGGCAAGTTTTCTCAGGTGATTGCGGCCAAGTAGGCATCGTCAAGAAGACGGTCGATTTCA
>JAJTXO010001040.1 GCA_021463315.1 Caldilineales bacterium
CCCCCACGCCCCACAACGGCGTTTCGGATTTTCGGTTACGAGTTACGAGTTACGAGTTACGAGTTACGAGTTACGAGTCACACCCCAGGAGACAACCATGCAAAGAACAACAACCACACAAATCAAAGAACAGATCGGCCAGCGCGTGCGGGTGCAGGGCTGGCTGCACGCGCGCCGCCGGCTGGGCGGCGTGACCTTCCTGGTCGTGCGCGATGGCTGGGGCACGGTGCAGGCGGTCAGCGAAGACGAGGCGGAGCTGGCAGTGCTGGCAGAGGCCGGCGCTGGCCCGGAGACGGTCCTGGCGGTGGAGGGCCTGGTGGTGGCCGAGGCGCAGGCGCCGGGCGGCGTGGAGCTGCGCGAGCTGGCCGTGGAGGTGATCACCCCGGTGGCCGAGCCGCTGCCGCTGCCCCTCAACAAGCGCGAGATCAAGGCCAGCCTGCCCACGCTGCTGGACCACGCGGTGGTGGCCAACCGCCACCCCGCGCGGCGCGCGATCTTCCGGCTGGCGGCGGAGGCCATGGCTGGCTTCCGCGCCACGCTGGGCAGCCGCGGCTTCACCGAGATCCAGACCCCCAAGATCGTCGCGTCGGCCACCGAGAGCGGCAGCAACGTCTTCCAGCTCGACTACTTCGGCCGGCCGGCCTACCTGGCGCAGAGCCCGCAGTTCTACAAGCAGATCATGGTGGGCGTTTTCGAGCGGGTGTTCGAGGTGGGGCCGGTCTTCCGCGCCGAGCCGCACGACACCACCCGCCACGTCAACGAGTACGTCAGCCTGGACGTGGAGTTCGGCTTCATCGAGAATCACTTCACGGTGATGGCGCTGGCGAGGGATGTGATCGCAGGCATGCTGGGTCGGCTGGAGCTGGCGTGCGCGGCCGAGCTGGCGCTGCTGGCAGCGCGGCTGCCGGCTGTGCCCGCGGCCATCCCCCACATCCACTTCGCCGAAGCGCAGGCGCTGATCCTGCAGCGCCACGGCGTGGATGTGCGCGGCGAGCCGGACCTCTCTCCCCAGGACGAACGCTGGCTGGGCGCCTGGGCGCAGGAGGAGCACGGCAGCGATTTCCTCTTCGTCACCGGCTACCCCATGGTGAAACGCCCCTTCTACACGCACCCTGATCCCACGCGGCCGGGCTACAGCAACTCCTTCGACCTGCTCTTCCGCGG
>JAJTXO010001041.1 GCA_021463315.1 Caldilineales bacterium
GCCAGGTGCGCCTCGCCGCGCTGCATGGCCAGCAGCCCGCCGTAGCTGCCCACGTTGGCCGAGGCCAGCGTCAGCTCGGGCCGCAGGCGGCGCAGTTGGTCGGCCAGCAGATCCAGCGTCATATCGTGGCTGCCGATGCTGACGATGGTGTTGCGCACGGCCTCGACTGGGCGCAGCAGCTCCACCTGGACTTCGGCGCCGGCGTGTTCGCCCTCGCTGAAGCGGGGGAGGCGCACGATGCCGTCGGCCCGCACCAGCGACATGATCACCCCGGCGCCGCGCTGCAAGGGGGTGGCCACCAACTGCTCGCCCACCTGGCCCACGGTCACGCGCAGGAATTCATCCTCGCCCATGGCCGAATAGACCTTCTGGGTCAGCTTCGCGGCGATCTGCGGACGCTCCGGGGGGAGCAAGCCCTGCATGGCATAGATCACCGGCTTGACCAGCAGCTCGAAGGTCATCGCGGCCGAGGCGGGATAGCCGGGGATGCCGACGATCGGCTTGCCCTGCGCGCCGGTCGGGTAGCGCAGCGTATCGAGACCTCCCGTCGCCACCCCCAGAATCACCGGATGCCCCGGCCGGATGGCGATGCCATGCACGATCACGCGGCCGAAGCTGGCCACCACGCGCGCCGTGAAATCCTCAGAGCCCGCCGACGAGCCCGCGTTGATCACCACCAGATCATGATCCTCCAGCGCCGCAGCCGTGGCAGCCCGGATCAGCTCGAAGTCGTCGGGCAGCGGATCCAGCCGGCTGACCACACAGCCCCATTCCTCGGCCAGCGCGCCCAGGACGATGGAGTTGTACTCCACGATATCGCCCGGCTTGAGCGCCTCTGGCCCGTCCAGGGAGTCCAGCCGCACCAACTCCGTGCCGGTGGGAATGATCGCCACGCGCGGCCGGCGGCGCACCGCCTGAAACGCCCCGCGGCCTTCGCGATCGCCGCGCGATGGCTGGCCTTCGGCGGCGCACCGTCGCAGGTCGACCCCTAGAATCGCCGGCCAAGGAGGAGGGCGGTGCCCAGGGCCGCGATGCTCAACTTCCAACAACTGATCCTCAAGCTGCAGACCTACTGGGACGCGCAAGGCTGCGCGCTGCTGCAGCCGTACGACATGGACGTCGGCGCCGGCACCAGCCACACCGCCACCTTCCTGC
>JAJTXO010001042.1 GCA_021463315.1 Caldilineales bacterium
GCGCTAGCAGTCGGCGTGGGCTGCCCGGCGCCGCTGGCCACCACCTCAGTGTACTCGCTGATCACCCGGTTCGGCTGGTAGGCGCACATATCGATCGGATCGCAGAAGTGAGGCTCGGTGATGGTGCGCACGCGGAAGTAGTAGGGCGTGTTGCGCGCGGGCAGGACGACGGTGTAGGCGCTGGCGGTCTTGTCCGCCGTCTGGCCGTAGACGGTGAACGGACCGCCCGGCGCAGCGGCGTAGCTGATCTCGTAATAACCCACGTCCCAATAGTAGGCGATAGGCGTCCACGAGAGCGTGATCGGCTGTCCGTTGCTGCTGCCTGTCGCCGTAAGGTCGGTGGGCGCCACGGTCTGACTGTCATTCCAGAAGCCTGAGCGGGTCAACGCATTGAAAATGACACCGCCCCCGCGAAGGACCTGCGCCACCGGAGAGGGCAGGTCGCCGGAGAACATGTTGCAGCTCAGGTTCAACCCCGAGGTATCCGTGAGTTGACCTAACTCGACGGGGATTGGGCCGCTCAGATGGTTGCTGGCAACGGCGAGGTAGCCGACAGGAGGTGCTGGATAGCGCCTCATACCAAGTGTGCAGGCGGTGGTGGTGCTTGGCCTAAGCACACCACCCGTCCCACCAGTTTGAGCTGGGGAGCGACACCAGCCGATGCGCGTCAGGTTGCCCAGCTCGGGCGGCAGCGTTCCAGTCAAGTGGTTGAAGCTCAGGTCGAGATCACATAGGTTGGTCAGTTGGCCAAGGCTTGGAGGGATAGAGCCACTCAACTGGTTGTTTTGCAACTTCAAGAAAACCAACCCACTCATGTTGCCGAGCTCAGCCGGGATCGAGTCGCTGAGTTGATTATTATCCAGGAAAAGAAAACTCAGATTCACAAGTTTCCCCAGCTCGCGGGGAATAGGACCGCTTAGCTCATTACTACTCAAGCCCAACACCCATAATTGTGACAAATTGCCTATATCGGGGGGAATTGTGCCCTGAAGGTGATTCCCATACAGTTCTAACCACGTTACATGACCTTCACTGCACGTCAGTTCATACCACGCACAGGGCGTGTTGGTTCGCAGCCAGCCGGTGTTACGTATCCAGTGGTCGCCTCCGGTGCTGGTGTAGAAGGCCACCAGCGCCTCGCATTCGCTCTGTGG
>JAJTXO010001043.1 GCA_021463315.1 Caldilineales bacterium
CACGCCGCGGCCGGCCATGTTGGTGGCGATGGTCACCGCGCCCGCCCGGCCGGCCTGGGCAATCACCAGCGCCTCCCGCTCGTGCTGCTTGGCGTTGAGCACGTTGTGGGGAATGCCGCGCCGCTTGAGCAGGGTGGAGAGAAATTCGCTGGTCTCGATGGCCACCGTGCCGACCAACACCGGCTGCTGCTGGCGATGGCGCTCTTCGATCTCCTCCACCACCGCCTTGAACTTGGCCTGCGCATGGCGGAAGACAACGTCGGCGTTGTCGATGCGCTGCACCTGGGCGTGGGTGGGGATGGGAACGACCTCCAGATTGTAGATCTTGGCGAATTCCTCGGCCTCGGTCTCGGCCGTGCCGGTCATGCCCGCCAGCTTGCTGTACATGCGGAAGAAGTTCTGGAAGGTGATGGTGGCCATGGTCAGCGACTCGCGCTGCACCTTGAGCCCTTCCTTGGCCTCAATGGCCTGGTGCAGGCCCTCGGAGTAGCGCCGGCCTTCCATCAGACGTCCGGTGAACTCGTCGACGATAAGCACCTCGCCGTTGCGCACCACGTAGTCGCGATCGAGCTTGTAGAGCACCTGCGCGCGCAGCGCGTTGTCCAGATAGGGCGCCAACTCGAAGGTCTCTGGCGAGTAGAGATTAGCCACACCCAGCAGGTGCTGCATCTTCTCGATGCCGGCCTCGGTCAGGGTCACCACCTTATCCTTCTCGTCCAGCACATAGTCGCCATCCTTGGCCTCTTTGGTGCTGGAGGGCCGCAGACGGGGCATCAGCTCAGCGAAGCGGCTGTACCAGTTGCTGGATTCCTGCGCGGCGCTGGAAATGATCAGCGGCGTGCGCGCCTCGTCGATCAGGATGTTGTCGACCTCGTCGATGATCGCGAAGAAGAGCGGCCGCTGCACACACTGGGCCAGATCGCTGACCATGTTGTCGCGCAGGTAGTCGAAGCCAAATTCGTTGTTGGTGCCGTAGGTGATATCCGCCCGGTAGGCCGCGCCGCGGGCGATGGGCCGCAGCCGCTGCAAGCGGTCATCCTCGGATTGAAAGGCGGGGTCGAAGATGTAGGAGCCGCTGTTGGGATCGCCCGCGCTGGACTGGATCACCGCCACGCTGAGCCCCAACAGATGATAGACCGGTCCCATCCA
>JAJTXO010001044.1 GCA_021463315.1 Caldilineales bacterium
GCTGCGCAGCGCGGGCAGCACCGCCAGCCCGGAGCTGAGCGTCGAGTAGCCCAACACGTTCTGCATGTACTGCTGGCCAATGAACATCGCGCCCATCAAAGCGCCGAAGACGATAATGCCGCCCACCGCCGCCACCCAGAAGGTTGGCCGCGCCGCCACCTTGAGATCATAGAGCGGGTTTTGAGCTCGCCGCTGGCGCAGAATGAACAGCGCCGTAGCGATCAGCGCCACAGCCAGCAGGCCCAGCGCCAGGGTGCGCGCGCTGGCTACCGGCAGAAAGTTGAGCGCCAGGACGAAGGTCCCGATCAGCACCACCGAGAGGATGCCGCCCAGGTTGTCCACCGACTCCTTGCCCTCGTTGATGTGCGCGGGGATGAACTTCAGCGCCATCAGCAGCGCCGCCGCGGCCACCGGCAGCACCACCAGGAAGACCCACGGCCAGTCCGCCACCTCCAGGATCAGCCCGGACAGCAGCGGGCCAGACACCGAGATGGCGCCGCCGATAGCCGCCCACAGCGCAATGGCGCGCGTGCGACCTGGGCCTGGCCCCCACAGCGCAGCGATCAACGACAGGGTAGTCGGGTAGGCCATGCCGGCCGCGAAGCCGCCGAAGAGCCGACCGAAGATCAGCACGCCGATGGAGGGCGCCAGGCCGCTGATCAGCGCGGCGGGAATGGCCAGTGCAACGCCCAGGATCGCCATCAGCTTGCGGCCGTAGCGATCGCCCAGCGCGCCCAGCCAGAGCACCGAGCAGGCCAGCCCCAGCGAGTAGGCCACAGCCACCAGGTTGAGCTGGGTCTGCGAGGCGTCGAAGTAGGCGCCGATGGAAGGCAGCGCAACGTTGGCCATAGCCAACGGCAGGTTGGCCACGGCGGCGACGATGATGAGGGTGGCCAGAACCAGCCCGGCCTGCCGCGGGACGGCGGCCGATGCGGCATCTGGCGGGCTGGCAGCGACAGTGGTTGCGCTTGCTGACATGAGTCGGATCTCCTTGGGCAACGCTTACATGGAGGGCGGGAGCACGGCAGTGCTTCATTTTCCAGACTACGGAAGTGGCCGAGCGACTCGAAGGAGCTCGTTTTGGCCGCAGCCAGGCCCCTGTAGCACGCAAATCGGCCACTTCCGAAGTCTTTGGGCCACTTTTCA
>JAJTXO010001045.1 GCA_021463315.1 Caldilineales bacterium
GAGTGCGGCCGAGGCCGCGTCAACTGCGCCGCTGATCAGCGCCACGCCGCCGCGCCACTCCTCCCTGGCCCGCTTCCAGCGCTGGGAGTGGATGCTGGTGGGGCTGATCGCGCTGGTGGTGCTGCTCAACAGCCAGCTTTCGCCCTACTTCCTGGACGCCCGCAACCTGTCGCGCACCTCCTCTGACTTCATGGAGATCGGGCTGATGATGCTGCCCATGGTCTTCATCATCATCACCGGCGGCATCGATCTGTCGGTGGCCTCGAATCTGGCCATGTGCGCCTCGTTCATGGGCTGGCTGTTCATGCGCGGCGTTCCCATCTGGCCGGCCGCGGCGGGCGCGCTGCTGCTGGGCGCGCTGGGCGGCATGCTCAACGGCACGCTGATAGCCAGGGTCAAGCTGCCGCCGCTGGTGGTCACGCTGGGCACCTACGCCTTCTATCGCGGCGTGGCCTACGTGCTGCTGGGCGACCAGGCCGCGCGCGGCTACCCGGCTGGCTTCACCTTCATCGGCCAGGGCAAGCTGCCCGGCACGCTGATCCCCTTCTCGGTGGCGCTGTTCATCCTGTTGGCCATCCTCTTCGGCCTGGTGTTGCACAAGACCACCTTCGGCCGCTATCTGTTCGCGATCGGCAACAACGAGAACGCCACCGCCTACTCTGGCGTGCCGGTGGCGCGCATCAAGATCGCGGTCTACACCCTCTCCGGCCTGATGGCCGGCCTGGCTGGCATCGTGCTGGCCGCCCGCTTCGGCAGCACTCGCCCTGACATCGGCCTGGGCCTGGAGCTGGCTGTGATCACCGCGGCCGTGCTGGGCGGCGTAGACATCAACGGCGGCGTGGGCGCCATGGGCGGTGCGGTGCTGTCGCTGTTGCTGATCGGCCTGCTGCGCTTTGGCATGGGCCTGCTGAACATCCAGGGTCAGGTGCAGGGCATGGTGATCGGCCTGCTGCTGATCCTGTCGATCCTGCTGCCCAACATCGTGCGCAGCCTTTCCGGCCGCAGCGGGCTGCACCGCCAATCGCTGGCCGCGGCCGCGGCGCTGATCGCCGCTTTCGCCCTGTTCGTGCTCTTCTTCTTCTGGTCCCGCGCCCAGGTGTTGGGCGCGGGGTGACGGGGGACGGGGAGCGGT
>JAJTXO010001046.1 GCA_021463315.1 Caldilineales bacterium
TGGCTGAAAACGGCGCGGTGGTGGGCGGCGTCCACGCGCTGCGGCCCCCGCCCCAGCAGGGGATCTACCAGCTCTACGACCCGCGCCATCACATCGCCTGGCTGATGGTCGCGCCGGCCTGGCGCGGGCAGGGGATCGGCCGGCGCCTGCTGCAAGCCGCGGAGAACTACCTCTACTACTGCCCCGTCTATGTCGCTGCGGAGACCACCCCACTCTACGGCACGGTCGAGAGCCCGTGGCCGCCGCTGTTCGGCTCCAGCCAGCGCATGGGGGTGTCGCTGACCACGGACCGGCCGCTGATCGACTGGCTGGCCCGGCGCGGCTACGTTATCCGCCAGCCGGGCGATGTCAGCCTGGCCCGCAGCCTGGACAGCACATTCCGGCCGCCGGCCGAGCCAGACTGGGCCGCGCTGGGGCTGCGTCCGCGGGCCATCAGCCATCAGCAGCCCTGGACCGGCCCCGGCTACGACGAGCTGCGGCTGTGGGCTGAGGATAGCCATTGGCCCTACGCCGGCGCAGTGTTGATGGATGGCGGCGGCGCGGCCGTGGCGCGGATTGTGTGGCGGCCCGACGTCGGCAGCACCGCCTTCCCTGGTTCAGCGGCGCCGGCAGCGGCCGAGGTTGACACTGCCAGCGTGGGCGCGGCCATCGTGCGGCTGGATGTGCGGCCGGCCTGGCAGGGCCGCGGCCTGGGCAGCTATCTGCTGGCGCGCGCCCTGGCGGAGATGGCCGCGGCCGGCCACGCTCGCGTCGAGGTGCAGACCCACGTCGTCAAACACGCGCGCGCCCATGAGCTCTATTCCCGCCGCGGATTCATGCTGGTGGATGCCTGGGCCAGCCTGGTCAAAACCTGAACGGTGCGCGGCGCACAGGCGTTGTAGCCCGGTGGGCTACATAAGTTCAGTACTTCATGATTATTGTCTCACGCAAAGGCGCAAAGACCGCAAAGGGCAGAAATCCTTGGTACTCTTGGCGGCTTTGCGTGAGAATCGTGAACTATTGTCTCACGCAAAGGCGCAAAGACCGCAAAGGGCAGAAATCCTTGGTACTCTTGGTGGCTTTGCGTGAGAATCGTGAACTACTGAAGTTGGACTTAAGCGCATGAAATCTGAACGCTTTCTGATCTTCC
>JAJTXO010001047.1 GCA_021463315.1 Caldilineales bacterium
ACGAACCAGGTGTAGGCCAGCGGCGCCAGTGCGCCGGCGGCCGCGGCCAACACAACAGCCACCAGGCCGCGGCCCGGCAGCAGGCTGGCCGGATCCAGCAGCGGATTGGCCCAGGCCCACCCCAGGCTGCCGGCCAGAATCAACAGCGCGCCCAGGGAGGCCAGCAGCGGTAGATGAACAGGAGGCAGCGGCTGTGAAACCTGTTCGTCGTCCCGCCGCGGGCGGCGGGCGACCAGGGTCAGCAGCCCGGCCAGCCCCACGCCCGCGGCCAGCAGATGGACGGTGCCGGCGCCGGCGAAATCCACAAAGCCGTGTCCCAGATTCAGGTTGGCGCCCAGATTGGCCAGCCAGCCGCCGCCCCACACCCAGTTGGTGGCCAGCGGGTAGAGCACGCCTCCTACCAGCACACCGCCCAACAGGGAGCTGAGCGCGGGCGAGCGCCCGCGCAGCGCCATCAGCGGGATCATGGCCGCCGTCGCCACCCAGGGGAGCTGCGCAAAGAACAGTTCGTAGGCGGCTGCGGTGGCGGCTGGCCCCGTCAGCGCCCAGCCGCTCAGTCCGGCCATGCCCCAGCGCGTGCCCCATTGCCCAGCCAGCAGCGTCCATTCCCAGACCAGCCCGCTGTAGCCGGCCACGTTCGGCCCCGCCAGACCGATGCCGCCGAAGGCCAGGGCAAAGCCCACCAGAAAGAACAAAGCGATGCCCAGCGCCGCGCCAGCCACGCCGCCCAGCGCCGCCTGCCAGGCGCGATGTTCCTGCGCGCCGGCCGCGGCCAGCAGCACAAAGCCAGCCGGAACCAGCCAGGCCAGCGACGCCGCCAACAGCCGCGGCAGATCCAGCCCCTCGGTCAGGGGGCCTGGCTGAGCTGCCCAGGCAGGCGATGTCCATGCGCCAGCCGCAGCCAGGGCCGCGCCAGCCGCAATGGTCAGTTTTCGATCCACAGACTTCTGCCTTCCCAGTAGCCGTTTGGAGACGGTTTGAACGCCCCGGGCCAGTGATTGAATCCACCGACCGACAGCATTAATACATCGTAAAGGAAATTCTTGCGTACTGTCACCCTGAGGCTCGGCGAAGGGTCTCCGTTGTGCTGAGCGGGGGATCCTTCGCCGAGCCTCAGGATGACAATGCG
>JAJTXO010001048.1 GCA_021463315.1 Caldilineales bacterium
ATGGAGAAGCACTCGGCCTACGTCGCCATGATGCGGCTGGGGCTGCACGTGCCCAAGACCTGGCTGATCCCGCTCAAATCCTACCCTGACCGGCCCGGCTATCAGGAGACGGCCAGCCGCTACTACGATTGGTTCGATCTGCCCAGCATCGCGGCCAACGAGTTCGGCTATCCGCTCTACATGAAGCCCTTCGACGGCGGCGGCTGGCGCGGGGTCAGCCGCATCGACGGCGAGTGGGAGCTGATGCGCGCCTACGACGCCTCGGGCCAGACCATGATGCATCTGCAAACCGCGCTGGAAGGCTTCGATGTCTTCGTGCGCGCCTTGGGCATCGGCCCGCAGATCCGCCCCATGCGCTACGATCCCAGCCAGCCGCTGCACCAGCGCTATGTCATCCAGCAGGATTTCCTCAGCCCGGATAAGCAGTTGGAGATCACCCGCATCACCAAGGTGATCAACGCCTTCTTCCGCTGGGAGATCAACTCCTGCGAGGCGATCCTCAAAGACGGCCTCTTGCAGCCCATCGACTATGCCAACGCCTGCCCCGACATGCATCTGTTCAGCCTGAACGTCAATTTCCCCTGGACGATCAAGTCGCTGCTGGCCTGGACCAGCTTCTGCCTGGCCACGGGGCGCAAGATGCGGCTGGATATGAACACCGCGGACTACTTCGAGATCGCCGATTCCGAGCGCAGCTACGACGAGAAGCTGGTCGCCTACGAGGCGCTGGCCGACGCCTATTTCGAGACCGAGCGCTTCGAGGAGTTCCGCGCCACGCAGTTGGCCTGGCTGGACGAGGCCATGTGGGAGTTCGTGCAGACGCCGGAGTTCGACTCGATTCTGCAAGGCATCGTGCGCGCGAAGTTCCCGCCCCACGAGCACGAGCAGTTCTTCGCCCATTACCGCGGCATCATGCGCTATTGGGTGGAGAGCAACAGGACGTAATGCGTAATGCGTAACACGTAACCCGGAATCGCGGGGTGCGTGTGTGGGTATGTTAAGTCGTAATGAGTAACGAGTAATGCGTAACCCGGAATCGCGCGGTGCGTGTGTGGGTATGTTAAGTCGTAATGAGTAACGAGTAATGCGTAACCCGGAATCGCGCGGTGCGTGTGTGGGTA
>JAJTXO010001049.1 GCA_021463315.1 Caldilineales bacterium
CAACGTCTTGGATGCCCTCAACATGGCTCTCGTCGGCAACCCGTTCTTGCCATCATCCCTTCGCGCTCGGGCTGCGCCATCAGCCTGAATAGTTACGAAGGATGAACGATGAATGATGAAGGATGAACGATGAATCCGGAATCCGGAATCCGGATTCATCGTTCATCGTTCATCACTCATCACTCCGCAAAGACGATCTTGCCGTTGTCCATGTTGACGATGACGGCCAGCGACTCGATGGGCACGTTCCAGGAGGTCAGCAGCGCGCGGCCGCCTTCGAAGGTTTTCTCCACCACCGCGCCGATGCCCACCAACTGCGCGCCGGCGTCCTGGACACAGCGGGCCAGCGCGTCGATGGTCTGGCCGGAGGCCAGGAAATCGTCGATGATCAACACCCGATCACGCGGACCCAGAAACTCAGGCGAGACGATGATGTCGGTGATCTTGCCCTTGGTGTGGCTGGGCGCGGACTCGACGATGGCGTTGGGGTGCATGGTGATCGGCTTGCTCTTGCGGGCATAGAGCACCGGCACGCCCAGCGCCAACGCAGTGAGCAAAGCCGGCGCAATGCCGCTGATCTCGGCTGTGAAAACCTTGTTGGGATGCAAATGGGCGAAGCGGGCGGCCAGCGCGCCGCCCACCGCCAGCATCAGCGTGGGATCGACCTGATGGTTGATGAAGCTGTCGACTTTCAGGATGCCGTTGCCGAGATTGACACCGTCGCGGCGAATGCGTTCTTTGAGAATCTCCATGGATGGCCTCGGAGGGGGAAGGGTAGACAAGGGGGGGTGGTAGACAAGTAAACAAGTAGACAAGGAGACAAGGAGACAAGGAGGTAAAGGTAAATTGGTGGATTGGTGGACAAGAGAGGGAGGCGCATGTAGGACGATCTTCTAGATCGTCCGCTCCAACGCCGCACACAACAGCTTGCTTCAGCATGCTTGGCCGTATCAGCCTGCGTTTTCAAACGCAGGCCGGCGCTGCACACAACAGCTTGCTTCAGCATGCTTGGCTGTATCAGCCTGCGTTTTCAAACGCAGGCCAGCGCCGCACACAACAGCTTGCTTCAGCATGCTTGGCCGTATCAGCCTGCGTTTTCAAACGCAGGCCAGCG
>JAJTXO010000105.1 GCA_021463315.1 Caldilineales bacterium
TGACGCCGGGCTGATCGACGAGCAACTGCTGGCCGACATGGACCTGGCGCGCGCGGTGGTCAGCCTGGGCCACGCCGACCGGATCGCGGCTGAGCTCAAGGTGCGCCAGCCGCTGGCTGCCATCAAGGTGGTCGCGGCCGGCAAGGCTGAGCGACGCGACGCCGTGGCCCGCTTCGCCGACATCATCGCCGACGAGCTGAACGTCAAGCGGGTCGAGCTGGCCGGCGGCGAGGCCGAATTGGTGCAGTACCGCATCCTGCCGGTCAACAAGACCCTGGGCCCGCGCTTCGGCAAGGCCTTTCCGGCCGTGCGCCAGGCCCTCAGCGCGGCTGATCCCTACGCCGTGGCCGCGGCCGTGGCGGCCGGCCAGCCGGTGACGTTGGAGGTGAACGGCGAATCGGTCGAGCTGGCCCCGGAAGATCTGCTGGTGCAGGCCGAGCCGCGGCCCGGCCTGCAGGTCACCAACGACCCGCAGCGCGGCATCGTCGTCGCGCTGGACACGGTGATCACCCCGGAGCTCAAGGCCGAGGGGCAGGCGCGCGAGGTGGTGCGCACCATCCAGCAGATGCGCAAGGAGGCTGGCTTTCAGGTCAGCGACCGCATCTACACCACCTACCAGACCGACGACGCCGGGCTGGCCGCGGCCATCCAGCAGCACGCCAGCGCCATCCAGCAGGAGACGCTCAGCCTGAGCCTGGACGCGGCCGGACCCGCGGCCAACGCCCACAGCATGGCCGCGGACTTCGATGGCGCGGTCGTTGTGGTGGCGATTCGCCGTGCGAATGCCTAGCGCCGGCCGCCAACGCGCCAAGGCGCATGGCCGTCGGGAGGAAAAATCTCCTCTTGGCGCGTCTTGCGCCTTGGCGTAGCCCCGGCGGCCCGGGCGCGGCGGCTTGCCTATTCATCGATTTGCGCTACAATAGCAGCATCGCCGGTTTGTCGATGTGGTATCATCTCAAAAAGCCGGGGTCGAGACTTCCGAAGTCTGCGCAGGTTTGTTCAATACGGGCTCACAGTCCATAAGACTTCGGAAGTCTTCCGCAATTTATTGAGATGATACTCGATGTGCATTTGTCGCAGGTTTTTCATCAACGACAAGGAGGTGTCCGGACGTCTTGTGAGGCAGGTGGATTGGAGTTCTCTCAGCCAGCTCCCTCCAGACGCCACTTTGAACGGTGAGGATAGCGCTATGACCAAGAACGATCAACGACTGAGAAAGATGCTGGAAACTGAGCGGAGAGAGCTGCTGGATGCCATCAGCCATTACGAGGTGTTGGCCCGGCAGAAGAAGCCTGGTTTGGGCAACCACATGGCCGACGACGGCACCGAGGCCTTCGATCAGGCGGCCAGCCTGGCATTGCACCGCAACGAGCAGATATTGCTCAGCCAGGTTGAGGCTGCCTTGACTCGCATGGACAAAGGCGAATACGGCGCCTGCGAGCGCTGTGGCAACGAGATCGACTTCGACCGTCTGGTGGCGGTTCCCTACGCCGAGCTGTGCATTCGCTGCCAGTTGTATGTAGAGGAAGCGCCGCGCGGCAATGGAACCAAGCGGTGATATGACCAAATCCATCGGTTCTGGCTGGACCATTGCCGGCACGGCAGCCGGCGTCGTGTTGCTCGATCAACTGTCGAAGGGCTGGATCGAACGCAACTTGCCCCTGTATGAAGCCTTGGTCCCTCTGCCCGCGCTGAGCGATTACTTTTCCATCACCCATTTCACCAACACGGGTGCGGCGTTTGGCCTGCTGCGCGATCAGAACATCCTCTTCGTGGCCATTGCGCTGGTGGTGGTGACCTCCGCGGTGATCTACGCGCGCTATTTGCCCCATGATCGGCGGCTGGTGCAGATTGCCTTGGGCTTGCAGTTGGGCGGGGCGCTGGGCAACATGATCGACCGCGTGCGCCAGGGCCATGTCACCGACTTCCTCTATTTTCACAACCTGCCGCTGATCAACCGCCCCTGGCCGGCCTTCAACGTGGCCGATATGGCCATCGTTGCCGGCGTGATTCTGCTGGCTCTTTTCCTGCTCACCTACAAGGAGCCGCAGCCGGCTGCGGCTGCGGTCGGAGAGCAGGAAGTGCAGTGACCCCGGGCGCTGCCCGCGCGGCACAGCCGATGGCGTGGTGCATAGCTGGCGCTTGAGCGCCTCGGGCGCACGCCAGCGCCCATCATGCACCGTGCAATTCGAATACCCCCTGTTGCAGCCAGGCTTGGCCTGGCTCTGTTTTTGAGGAGCGATCGTGGCAGCTTTTGCCGAGCAAACTTTGACCTACACCATCGATGCCGATCAGCGCGGCGAGCGGCTGGATCGCTATCTGGCTATGCAGTGCGGTGACGCCTCGCGCGTCGAGGTGCAGCGCTGGATCAAAGAAGCGCGCGTGCTGGTCAACGGCCGGCCGGCCAAGGCCAGTCTCCGGCTGGCCACCGGCGACGCGGTAGAGCTGCTGCGACCGCCGCGCCTCGAGGCGCAGATCGAGCCGGAGCAGGTCCCGCTGCACATCGTCTATCAGGACGATGATCTGCTGGTGGTGGACAAGCCGGCCGGCATGGTGGTGCATCCCGCGCCCGGCCACCTGACCGGGACGTTGGTCAACGCGCTGCTGGGCTGGGATCCTGGCCTGGCTCGGGTGGGGGCGGCAGACAAGGCTGCCAGCTCTGCCGAAAAGGGGGCAGCTTTGTCTGGCCTGCGCGCCGGCATCGTCCATCGCCTGGATCGTGAGACCTCTGGCCTGTTGCTGGTGGCCAGGAACGACGTCGCCTTTGCCAAACTCCAGCGCCAGTTCAAGACCCGGCGGGTAGAGAAGAGCTATTTGGCGCTGGTGGAGGAGCTGCCGGAGGCCGCCAGCGGTCGGATCGAGGCGCCCATCGCCCGCGATCCGGCCCATCGTCAGCGTATGGCCGTGCTGGCGGAGAACCGCGGCGGGCGCAGGGCCGCCACAGCCTTTCGTGTGCTGGCCAGCTATGTATCGGGCCTAAGCCAGCAGCGCCATGAGTTCGCCCTGCTGGAGGTGGACCTGCTCACCGGCCGCACGCATCAGATCCGCGTGCATATGGCCTTCATCAAGCATCCCGTGGTGGGGGATCGCATCTATGGGCGGCGCAAGCAGCGAATTCCCTGCCCGCGCCAGTTCCTCCACGCCCGCCGGCTGGTTTTCACACAGCCCACCACCGGCCAGCGCATCGCGGTGGACTCCCCCCTGCCCTCCGATCTGCAAGCCGTGCTGGATCAGCTCACACCGCTGACGTGAAAATCTGCGTCGCGCGAGCGGCGCAACGCCAGCGCGGCTGAACGCATTTGCCGCGCTCTTTCTTGTGTGCTAGAATGCCGCTTACGTCAACCATCAACGACCGGAACACTCAGTGAAGACTGCGCGCACGCTCACTATCGCCGCGTTGATCGCGGCCACGCTGCTGATCGTCTTTGCAGCAGGCTATGCCACCCGCTGGCTGGCCAGCGCAGACAACCGCTCAGGAACCCAGCCGAGCGCGGCCAGCGCCAGCCAGAGGCCAGATCTCGGCGTCTTCTGGGAAGCCTGGGACATCCTGCAGCGCGATTTCTATGGCGACCAGCCAGCCAACCAGAGCCGCACCTATGGGGCGATCAAGGGGTTGACCGCAGCCTACGACGATCCGTACACGGTCTTCGTGGAGCCTGAGCCGCGCCAGCGCGAGCGAGAGGACCTGAGCGGCGCGTTCGGCGGCATCGGCGCCTGGATCACGGTGGACGAGGCCGGCAACAAGGTGTTGGAGCCGATGCCGGGCCGGCCAGCCGAAAAAGCTGGCATTCTCAAGGGCGATATCCTGCAGGCCGTAGCCGGCCAGCCGCTGGATCCAGCGCTGAGCGTGGACGAGGTGGTCAACCTGATTCGCGGGCCCATCGGCGAGCCGATAGAGCTGACTGTGCAGCGCGCCGGCGTGGCCGAGCCGCTGACCATCGCCGTGGTGCGTGAGCGCATCGAGACCCCCTCGGTGGAGTGGCGGGCGCTGGAAGAGGCGCCGCAGGTCGGCTATATCGCCCTTCGCCAGTTCACCGAGCGCACGGCCGAGGAGCTGGATCGCGCGCTGGAGGAGCTCAGCCAGCAAGGCATCGACTATCTGATCCTTGATCTGCGCCACAACGGCGGCGGTCTGCTGCAGTCCAGCATCGACGTGGCCAGCCGCTTTCTGAACGATGGCGTGGTGCTCTATGAGCGGCGCAACAGCGGCGACGAGCAGGTCTACAAGGTGCGTTCGGCCCAGCGGGCGCCCACCTGGCCCATGGTGATTCTGGTGGACGGCGGCACGGCCAGCGCGTCGGAGATCGTGGCTGGCGCCTTGCAGGACCGCGGCCGGGCCACGCTGCTGGGCGAAAAAACCTTCGGCAAAGGCTCGGTGCAGTTGGTCTACGATCTGAGCGATGGATCGTCGGTGCATGTGACCGTGGCCCGCTGGATCACCCCCAACGGCCACGAGATCAACGGCATCGGCCTGACTCCGGAGCAGATCGTCCCGCACGAAGATGGCCGCGATGCGCCGCTGCAGCAGGCGATTCGCACTTTGACTGAACACGAAACAAGCACGAATTGAGGCAACTACTGACTATGAACACTCGCAAGACTTCCCCCCTGCTCTGGGTTGTAGTGGTAATGGTGGTCCTGGCGCTGGGCGCTATGACCTTTTTCGCCGGCTTTGGCGCTGGCTTTGGCACTGGGCGCGTCACCGCGCCCCAGGTCGCTGCCGCGACGGCGCAGGTCACCAGACCTGATACGTCCGCGCTGGGCGGCCGGGCAACACCCGCGCCCGATCCGGTCGACGCGCCGGCCGCGCCGGCCGCGCCAGCCGCGCCGGACCTTGAGACGCCCGAGGATTTTGGGCTGATCTGGGAAGCCTGGCAGGCGCTGGAGGAGAGCTTCTATGGCGAGATGCCAGCCACCCCGGAGACGGTGGGAGGCCTGGTGGAGGGCCTGCTGCGCGCCATCGAAGTCGAAACGGGCGAGCCGCTGGACCGCGAGCAGGTCGCCGACGCCATTCTGACGGCCGCGTTGCAGGTGGTGGAGGAGCAGACCGATGGCGAGCTTTCCGTGCTCGATCTGACCCGCGGCGCGATCAACGGCCTGACCTTCCAGTTGGGCGACGACTATACCTATTTGCGCGACCCTGAGGAGGCGGCCTTTTTCAACGAATCGCTCAACGGCAGCTTCGAGGGGATCGGCGCGCGGGTGGCTGAGGCCGAAAGCGGCGGCGTGCGCATCGTCGAACCCTTCTCGGGCCAGCCGGCCTGGAACGCAGGCATCCGCCGCGGCGACGTGATCCTGGCGGTGGACGGCCAGGACATCAGCCGCATGACGCTGCAAGATGCGATTTCGCTGATCCGCGGCCCCAAGGGCAGCGAGGTGCTGCTGCTGGTTCAAACTGAAGGCCAGGATGCCCGCGAGATCGCGGTGGTGCGCGATCGCATCACCGTGCCGGCTGTCGAGTACCGCATGTTGGACAACGGCGTGGCCTACCTGCGGCTGGGCGAGTTCAGCGCGCCGGCCACCGAGCAGGTGCGCGCCGCGCTGAAGAGCCTGCAGGCCGAGAATCCGGTGGGCCTGGTGCTCGACCTGCGCGGCAATCCCGGCGGCTTCCTGCGCACCGCGGTGGAGATCACCAGCGAGTTCATCGACGAAGGCCCGGTGGTGATCGAGCGCTTCAAGGATGGCAGCGAGGAGGTCTTCCAGGCCGAGCGCGGCGGCAGCGCCCTGGATATCCCGTTGGTGGTGCTGGTGGACGAAGGCAGCGCCAGCGCGTCGGAGATTCTGGCCGGGGCGGTGCAGGACACTGGCCGCGCGATCCTGGTGGGCGCCACCACCTTTGGCAAGGGTTCGGTGCAGATTCCGGATGAGCTCAGCGACGGCTCGGTGTTGAGCATCACCACGGCGCGCTGGTTCACCCCCAACGATCGCCTGATCCACGGCGAGGGCCTGCAGCCTGACATCGAGGTGTCGCTCAGCGAAGAGGATATCGCCGCTGACCGCGACCCACAGCTGGACCGGGCGGTGCAGTATCTGCTGGAGCAGAACTGACCGCGGCGACTCTCACCCCTCACGGGTGCGCACCATGAAACCATCTTCCGACGGCGTCAAGGTTCTCGCGGCCAACCGCAAGGCCCGCCATGAATACATCATCGAAGAGAGCATCGAGGCTGGCATCGTGCTCTCCGGCACCGAGATCAAGTCGATCCGCACCGGCCGCGCCAATCTGCAAGACAGCTTCGCGCTGATTCGCGGCGGCGAGGTGTGGCTGATCGGCGCGCACATCTCCCCCTACACCCACGGCAACCGCGAGAACCATGAGCCGCGGCGCGAGCGCAAGCTGCTGCTGCATCGCCGCGAGATCGAACGGCTGGTGGGCCGGGTGCAGGAGAAGGGCTGGACGCTGGTGCCGCTGGACATTCATCTGCGCGACGGCCGGGCCAAGGTGCAGTTGGGCCTGGCGCGCGGCAAGAAGCAATACGACAAGCGCGAGACCATCGCCAAGCGTGATCTCGACCGCGAACTGCGCCGGGCGGTGAAGGAGATGCTGCGGTAGCCATGCGCCAACATGGCTACCCCCTCTCCTGCCGCTGCCAGCTCTCCCCATAGCAGCCATCTCCGTAGCAAGGAGCGCAGCCCCATGATGCCGTCAGTTCCCGCAGGTCCCCGCAACCAGCAGCTTCTGGATCCCACCTGGTCGGTTCCGGTCAACGTCTCATCCTCCAGCGGTCGCGCTGTCAGTCCGGTGGCAATTCCCGGCGAGCTGGACACGGTGCATCTGCTGTGGGAGGAGCATGGCCGGGTGTGCTATGCCGTGCGGCGCGGCGGTCAATGGTCCGCGCCGCGTTCGGTGGCCACCGGCCAGCGCCCGTCGGCCGGGCTATCGGCCGATGGTGTGCTGCATGTGGTGTTCAGCAACGATTTTGCCGGCCGCACCAACATCTTCTATGTGCATCTGACCGGCGATGTCTGGTCCTTGCCGCGGCTGGTCTCCAAGACCCCCGGCAATTCAACCTTCCCCTCGCTGGCCGTAGACGGGGCCGGCGTGGTGCATGCGGTCTGGGCCGACACCTCGCCCGGCTTCTCGCTGATCTATCATGGCTGGCTGCAGAGCAGTTGGCTGAACGAGCCGCTGAGCAACGCGCGCGGCGCCGCGCCGCAACTGGCGCTGGACGGCGCAGCCGATCTGCTGCATCTGGCCTATCAGGGCAGCAGCCTCAGCGGCGTGCCGCGCGAGATCTTTCACATGCAGGGGCGCACCTACGAGTGGTCGCTGCCGGAGAACCTTTCCATGTCGCCGGGGCAGGAATCGTTGGGGCCAACCATCGCCTGCGCGCCCGATGGCTCGGTCCATCTGGCCTGGCAGGAGCAGGTGGGCAACCAGGCGCACATTCGCACCATCGTCGGCCGCCAGGGCGCCTGGCATCCGTCCCAGCCTGTCAGCGATCTGGCAGCGGATGGCCGGGAGCCGCGGCTGGCCATCACCCAGGCGCGCCTGCTGAATCTGGTCTGGCGCACAGGCGATACGCTCCTCTATGCCCGGCGAGAGCTGCCGGCCGGCGCGTGGCTGCCCGCCCGCTCGCTGGTGCTCAATCCGGGCGGGCTGGATGGCCTGACGCTGGCGGGCGCGGTGGGCGGCGAGCTGCACCTGGGCTGGAGCGGCTGGGAGAGCAGCAGCCAGCGCGCCGTGTTTCACAGCGAGCATGGGCCGTGGTTCCGGCCCAAGGTCTTCGTGCCCGGCGTGTTGGTCGGCCAGCGCTGATATCAGGTGACGATGACGGAGTTGTCGCTGCCGTGGATGTTGGGGACGTAGCGATCGGCGTGCCAGTCGTTGTGCCAACTGGTCTGATCCACCAGATAGCGGAACTGGTACTCTCGGCCCCTGTCCAGCTCGACGCGCACCTTCCAGATGTCCCCCCGGCCCTTGCGCTGCATGGGGGTGGCGGTTTCGTTCCAGTCGTTGAAGTCGCCCACCAGATAGACGCTGGTGGTGCGGCTGGCGCCGGGATATTCAAAGCTAACAACCAGTTTCCCGTGGTTGGCTGACGGTTCTTTTTTGATCATGTGGGCTATGCAGCGAGAATCAAGAGGCGGTGGTGTCGTGGCTCCCATAGCCGGCTGGCCTCCTCCTTGGCGGCCCTGCGGCGGGCAGCTTATCACAGGTTGCCAGCAAAGGCAAACCGGCATCGCAGGCGACAACTTGACGAATCCCGCGCGGCAACGTAGAATGAACCCATGTTTGAATCCCTGACTGAAAAACTACAACGTGTGTTCGACGGGCTCTCCAGCCGCGGCCGCCTGAGCGAGGCGGACGTGGACGCGGCCATGCGCGAGGTGCGCCTGGCGCTGCTGGAGGCCGACGTCAACTATAAGGTGGTCAAGGACTTCGTGGCGCGCGTCAAGGAGCGGGCCGTCGGCGCAGAGGTGATGAAGAGCCTTTCGCCGGCCCAGCAGGTGATCAAGATCGTCAACGAGGAGCTGATCGCGGTGCTGGGCGAGCCGGCCAAGCTGAACATGTCTGGCCCGACGCCGCACGTGATCATGCTGGCTGGCCTGCAAGGCTCTGGCAAGACCACCACGGCCGCCAAGCTGGCGCTGACCCTGCGCAAGGCGGGACAGCGGCCACTGCTGGTGGCGGCCGACACCTACCGGCCGGCCGCGATCCATCAGCTCGAAACGCTGGGCAAGCAGTTGGATATCCCCGTTCACAGCGAGGGAGACAAGGTTGCCCCGCCCAAGATCTGCGCCAATGCGGTCAGCCGCGCCAGAGACGCGGCCTACACGGTGGTGATTCTGGACACCGCCGGCCGCTTGCAGATCAACGAGACGCTGATGGAGGAGCTGGACCAGATCAAGGCGCTGGCCAAGCCGCAGGAGATCCTGCTGGTGGCTGACTCCATGACCGGCCAGCAGGCGGTCAACGTGGCCAAAACCTTCCACGAGCGGCTGGGGCTGACCGGGCTGATCCTGACCAAGGTGGACGGCGACGCGCGCGGCGGCGCGGCCATCTCCATGCGCGAGGTGACCGGCGTGCCCATCAAGTTCCTGGGCGTGGGAGAGAAGACCGACGCGCTGGAGGTGTTCCACCCCGACCGCATGGCCAGCCGCATCCTGGGCATGGGCGACGTGCTGACGCTGATCGAGCGTGCCCAGCAGACCATGGACCAGGAGAAGTCGGCCTCGGCCGCCAAGCGGCTGATGAAGGGTGAGTTCGACCTGGAAGATTTCTTGCAGCAGATGCAGCAGATGCGCAAGATCGGCCCCTTCAGCCAGTTGCTGGACATGATCCCCGGCTTCAACCGCATGAGCAAGGACATTGCGCCCGACGTGACCGAGCAGCAGTTGCGGCGTATCGAGGCGATCATCAGCTCCATGACCAGGGAGGAGCGACGCCATCCTGAGGTGATCAACGGCA
>JAJTXO010001050.1 GCA_021463315.1 Caldilineales bacterium
CGGCGTGCCCGCGGCCGCGGCCGACGCCTGCGAGCTGATCTGGCCGTCCGCGGGGAGGATGACCGGGCTGCCGGCCGGGTAGAAGGGATCCAGCTCCACGGCGCGCTCCGGCCCCAGGAGGTGCAGCAGTTGCAGCCGCAGGATCTCCCCTTCCCAGTTTTGGCCCAGCGCCCAGCCCAGCACCTTGAGCACGCCCAGGCTGTCCTCTGGTCGCCAGGGCTCAGGCTTCAGGCCCACCAGGGCGAACTCGGCCGGCAGGCGATAGCGGCGGGCCTCGCTATAGGCGTTGACGCCGGCCGCGTAGGCCTCCAACGCGGCGCGATCCTCCGGGGTGAGCTGCTCCAGATCGCCCAGTGTGGCGCGCCAGAAACCCAACACGCGGCTCCAGCGGTCGGCCTCCAGCGCGGCCAGCCCGAAGGCCTCGGCCATGGTGCCGCGCGCCAGCCGCCGGGCGTATTCCATCTGAAACAGGCGATCCTGGGCGTGGACGTAGCCCTGGGCAAACCAGGCGTCGTGCTCGTTCTCGGCGTAGATGTGCGGCACACCCCAGCGGTCGCGCACGATCTCCACCCCGGCGTCGATGCCATCCAGGCGCTGCTCGCCCTGAAGCTGCGGCAGCGGCCGGCGAAAGATGGCCCACACCAGCGCCAGCAGGCCCAGCACGACCAGCCCCACCAGGCCAATGACGAGGGCGATCAGCAGATAGATATCCATGGATCAGGCCGCGCGCAGTTGGCCGGCCAGCTCAGCCAGGCTCTGGCAGCGTTCGGCCAGGGCCAGCGATTCGTGGTAGAGCTTGTCCAGATACTGGAAAAGATCAGGGTCGATGAAAATGCCCAACTCGGAAACGCCCTCCTCCTCCCAGTAGTAATGCAGGTTCTTGACGACAACAGCGGCGTCCTGCGCCAGCGCGTCCAGTTGGTCAGCGATAAGAGTTGACATAGGTGCAATTCCTCTGGTCACGTTGCTAACGTGATCTGTGATGGGTGTGTTTGAATCTGGTTGGTCACCACGATAGACCCGCTCCGGTCTCGATACGAGCCTGGCGGCGACTCTCGACGCTCAAAAGCATGTCGCGTTTCAGTGCCTGGTCCGCCAGGCGCCGCCAG
>JAJTXO010001051.1 GCA_021463315.1 Caldilineales bacterium
TCGAGTATCTGCGCCAGCAGGGGCTGGCGGTGCGCACGGCCACGCTTGACGAGCCGGAACACGGCCTCACCGAGGCGGTGCTGGAACAGACCGACGTGCTGACCTGGTGGGGCCATATCGCGCACGACGAGGTCGCAGACGCGGTTGTGGACCGCATACAGGCGCGCGTGCTGGCCGGCATGGGCCTGATTGTGCTGCACTCCGGCCACTTTTCGAAAATCTTCAAGCGGCTGATGGGCACGTCGTGCGACCTGAAATGGCGCGAGGCCGACGAGCGCGAGCGCATCTGGGTGCTGGCGCCCAGCCATCCCATCGCCGCTGGCCTGGGCGAATACTTTGAACTGCCCCGTGAGGAGATGTACGGCGAATTCTTCGACGTGCCCGCGCCCGACGAGCTGGTCTTGGTGAGCTGGTTCCAGGGGGGCGAGGTCTTCCGCAGCGGCTGCTGCTACACGCGCGGCGCGGGCCGCATCTTCTACTTCCGCCCCGGCCACGAGACCTATCCGACCTACTACGACGCCAGCGTGCAGCGGGTGATCGCCAACGCGGCGCGCTGGGCCGCGCCGGCCGGCGGGCCGGCGCTGGCCTTTGGACATCGGCCGCAGCCGTTGGAGAAGCTGGCCCTCACCTAGCCTCTCCCAGGGGGAGAGGGACCGGAAGTGCGACCGTTCCCTTTCCCCCCTATTTCCTCAAACCTACGACGCTAAGCGGCCGGGCAGGCGAAAGACGGCGGGGATGCTGACCAGCGCCAGCAGCGCGCTGACGGTGTAGGCTGCGGTCAGACCGTAGCGATCGGCCAGCGCGCCGATGCCCCAGATGGCCGCGGCCTGCACCAGGAAGGTGATGGCCAGATAGACGCCGTTGGCCAGGGCGCGGTTGTGGGGGAACTGGTCCTGCACCAGCGCCAGCAGCACCGGCTGGGTCGACAGGGAGGTGACACCCAGCGCCAGCAACAGCGGCACAGCCAGCCAGCTTGGGCTGTAGAGGAAGGCCAACAACAGAAAGGGCGCGGCCACGGTGACCACCAGCAGCACCCGCCGCCGCCCCCAGCGATCGCTCAATGTGCCGGCCGCCAGCGCGCCGGCCACGCCCGCGGCCTG
>JAJTXO010001052.1 GCA_021463315.1 Caldilineales bacterium
CGCCCGCGGCGATGCCCGCTATGTCGAAGGCAGGATTGGGGATCAGCGCCGCGGCGAAGATGGCCCAGGCGCCGTACCGTCCCATCTGGCGCACGATCCAATCGTAGCTTTCCCGGTTCTCCACGACGCCGCGGCCGCCGTAGCCAGCCAGATAGCCGCTGATCTCGCCCAGGCCCGCGCCCAAACCGGCCGCCAGCCCCACCAACAGCGGGCTGGGCAGCGTGCCGCCCATGGCAAAGGTCAGGGCAAAGGCCGGCATGGGCAGGATAATCGTCGCACTGCCGATCAGGCTGGCCAGGAAGACCCCCAGATAGCCATAGCGCCCCAGATCGGCCAGGGAATCGCTCAGCAGCAGCGCGCCGATCGACAGCGCCACGAAGATCAGCAGCGCTGCGACGCGCAGGGCCGCGGTTCGTGTCTTGGCTGTGCTTTCCAGATGGAGTGGGGGCATGGGCTGTAATGCACCACGCCTCCATGCGCATGCGCACGGAGGCGTGGTGTTGCACGGTGATCAGCGAAACGAGAGCCCGTTTCGCTCGATTCGAGGCTATTTGGTTTCGATCACAATCGATTCGATCATGGTCGCGGGCGTGGTGGGATCCACCGGATCGCGCCGTAGAATCTGGGGCAGCAGATCCTCGCCCTCGATCACCTGGCCGAAGATGGTGTGCTGGCCGTTCAGCCAGTCGGCCGCGTCGAAGGTGATGAAGAACTGGCTGCCGTTGGTGCCCGGTCCTGCATTGGCCATCGCCAGCAGGCCGCCCTTGTCGAAGACCAGCTCCGGCACGATCTCATCCGCGAAGACGTAGCCGGGACCGCCGCGGCCGGTGCCGGACGGATCGCCCGCCTGGGCCATGAAGCCATCGATCACCCGATGGAACATGGTGTTGTCGTAGAAGCCCAGGTTGGCCAGCACCACGAAGTTGTTGACGGTCAGCGGCGTCTGCTCCTCGAACAGATCCACCACGATCTCGCCCACGTCGGTGGTGATGCGGGCCTGGTAGTCCACGCCTTCCTCCAGCTCCATGGCCGGCGGGATGTTGAAGGCGTCGATGCGCTCGGCCGGATCCAGAGCAGCCAGCGGGCGGTCGGCCGACGA
>JAJTXO010001053.1 GCA_021463315.1 Caldilineales bacterium
GGCGAAGCATCTCCCCTTCCCACGCGCCGGGATGCTTCGGCGGCCTCAGCATGACAATGTCACTCCTGTCATGCTGAGGCCCGGCGACAATGTCACTCCTGTCATGCTGAGGCCCGGCGAAGCATCTCCCCTTCCCACGCGCCGGGATGCTTCGGCGGCCTCAGCATGACAATGTCACTCCTGTGGCCAGAGTGCGGGCGCGGCCTGGCTTAGCCGGCCCAGCAGCGGGCGCAGGTCGCCGTCGGCCAGGACTACGTGCGCGGCCTGGGCCACATCGGGATGCTCTGGCTGCACCGCCACCGCCACAGCCGCCAGGTTGAACAGCCCCAGATCGCTGCGGGTGTCGCCGGCAGCCAGCGTCTCGGCCGGCGTCACCCCCAGCTCCGCCTGCAGGCGGGCCAGGACAGGCTGCTTGCCGCCGAAGGGCACGTGAACCCTCACGTGGCCGTTGACCCGCGCGCTGTCCCCCTCGCCATCGAAGCTGATCTCGTTGGCCAGCACCGGGCCGATGCCCAGCTCCTCGGCCACCAGCTCGGCGTGCAACAGCAATCCACTGCTGATGATGGCCACGATGACGCCGCGCGCCCGCAGCGCGGCCACGGTCTCCTGCGCGCCGGGCAGATAGGGGTTCTGGCGCAGATGGTCCTCTAGAAGCGCGCGCGGTTGACCGGTCCACAGTCCGGTGTCCAGGCGCATCCACTCCTCGTAGGGGAGCTCGCCGCTGAGGCCCTTGGCCGTGAAGGCGTCAGCCGCCTCCAGCGTGCCCAGCCGGCGATGCAGATAGACATAGGGGTCGCGCTCGGCTTTGAGCGTGCCATCCAGATCGAAGACTGCTAGTTTGAGCATGGGAGTCCTAACGAGTAACGAGTAACTCGTAACTGGGAATGGAGCGGGTTGTGTGGGAGGATGGGGAATCGTAACTCGTAACGAGTAACTCGTAACCCGGAATCGCGGGGTGTTTTTCTGGGTTACGGATTATCGTTCAGCGTTCATCGTTCGTAACTATTCAGGCTGATGGCGCAGCCCGAGCGCGAAGGGATGATGGCAAGAACGGGTTGCCGACGAGAGCCATGTTGAGGGCATCCAAGACGTTG
>JAJTXO010001054.1 GCA_021463315.1 Caldilineales bacterium
AAGCCCTGGTGAATCACGTTGAAGGGCCATTGCTGCCAAACAGCATCGGCGAAGCGCCGATCCTGCTCCAGCGGCTCGATGCAAGTCGGGCAGGCGCGCGAGTTTGCGGCGCGCACTGCGTAACGCGCGAGGCGCTGCTGCTTGTGCAGCCCCTTCTCCAGCAACTTGTGCTGCTTGCCAGGCGAAAGACAGAGGTGTAGCGCCCAGTCATACCAAGCCAGCAGACCCGCCGCCGGCGACACCCCGCCAGTGCCGCGTGCCCGCAAGGCGTTGGCAAGCACATCCAGGATATCGGGGGGCGTGCTTTCAGGCGATGCCGGCGCCTGTTGGGCCATCAAGCCGACAGCAGTCATCACCAGCTCCTTTCAATAGTGAGTGACATATTACTATCTTATCCAGTGCGAGCGAGAATGCAACCCACACCCCCGACAACCGTTCTCCCGCGGCATCGTCTCCTGACTGGATGCCGTCAAGTCGCTCTCAACGCCCACACGTTGACGCAGCAACGCCCGAAGTTGTGCAGAACCAAGCCGTTCGTCGCCTGCGATCACGATCAAGCTCGCTCTGTCTCGAATCGTCGGATTGCTCTTCTTCCACAACGGGAATTCGTTGTGCTAGGATAGTAATAGGTCACTTACTATGTGGAGAAATAGAGAATGAGCGAACGCCCCCAGTACCTGCCCGCCGAAGAGCGGCGCGCGGCCACGGTGCAAGCCGTGGTCGACTTGGCTGCCGAGCAGAACCCGGCCGAGATCACGACCACGGCGATTGCCGATCGAATGGGTTTGACGCAGGGCGCGCTGTTTCGTCACTTCCCCACCAAGGACGCGATCCTGCAAGCCACCATGTCCTGGGTCAGCGAACGCCTACTGGCCAGCGTGGACAAGGCGGCCGAAAGCGGGGCATCCCCTGCGGCAGCCCTGGAGGCGATGTTCATGACGCACATCGACTTCGTGTCCAAGCACCCGGGCGTGCCACGCATGTTGTTCGGAGAGTTGCAACGCTCTGACGAAACGCTGGCCAAGCGCATGGTGCAAACCCTGATCCGCCAGTACGAGCAACGCCTGCGCCGCCTCATGGAAGCA
>JAJTXO010001055.1 GCA_021463315.1 Caldilineales bacterium
GCCCGAGCAGGGGGAGGATCGGTCAGGAGACCGGCCCGAGCAGGGGGAGGCGGTGCTGTTGAGCGGGCTGTTTGGGCTGCACGCTTCGCTGAGCCTGAGCGACGAGACGCTGGCGCAGTGCGTGGCCGAGGCTGAGGCGCTGGGCGAGGTGGGCTTCCACATCCACGCGGCCGAGGGGCCGGCCGACCAGGAGGACAGCCTGGCCCGCTATGGTCTGCGCACCATCGACCGGCTGCGGGCCTGCGGCGTGCTCGGCCCGCGCAGCATCGTGGCCCATGTGACCGCGATCGACGGCTGGGAGATGGCCGGTCTGCGCAAAAGCGGGACCTGGGTGACGCATCAGCCCAGAAGCAACATGAACAACGCGGTGGGGGTGGCCGACGTGCCGGCCATGCTGCGCGGCGGCATGCCGGTGCTGCTGGGCAACGACGGCTTCTCCAACGACATGTTTGCGGAGATGAAAACCGCCTACCTGCTGCACAAGGTGTGGCGCAACGACCCGCGCGCCATGCCCGGCAACCAGGTGATCGACATGGCCTACCGTCACAACGCGCGCCTGGCCGCCCAACATTTCCCGCGGCCCCTGGGGGAGATCAGCGTGGGCGCCGCGGCCGATCTGATCCTGCTGGACTACTGCCCCACCACACCGCTGACGGCCGACAACCTGCCCTGGCACCTCCTCTTCGGCGTCAGCGGCAGCCATGTCACCCACACCATGGTGGCGGGCCGCTGGCTGATGAAGGATCGCGCCCTGCTGACACTGGACGAGGCAGCCATCGCCGCGCACAGCCGCGAGGTGGCCGCCGCGACGTGGAGACGGTTTGGGGAGCTGAGTGGGGAGGCAGGTTGGTAGACAAGTAGACAAGTAGACAGGTAGACAAGTAGACAGGTAGACAGGTAGACAAGTAGACAAGTAGACAGGTAGACAGGTAGACAAGTTGGAAAATCGTCCTACGGGCTGCGGTCGGCCGCGCTGCGCACGTCGTACCACGATTTTCCAAATCGGCTAGTTTCGCCTCATTTCTCTGGCCCACAGAATCCGTTAGAACCAAAAAACTCCATGCAAACACAAAACAGT
>JAJTXO010001056.1 GCA_021463315.1 Caldilineales bacterium
GCAAGCGGATCGTGCGCAAGCTGGACGAGCAGTACCCGCTGGACGTGGCGGCCGACCCTGAGCCGGCTGCGCACGCGCTGCTGGCCGCCTATCAGGCCGCGGCGCCGTCGGTGCAGGCCACTGGCGACGTGGCCGCGCTGGATGCGGCCCTGCACGCGCTGGTCGGGCCGATCAACGCCTTCTTCGACCAGGTGCTGGTGATGGCCGAGGACGAGGCCCTGCGCCGCGGCCGGCTGGGCCTCTTGCAACACATCGCCGCGCTGCCGGACGGAATCGCAGATCTGGGGTTGTTGCAGGGGTTCTAGGTAAGCGGGTGGGCCGACCGAGCCCGTCCGTTCTCATCCACGGTTGCCGCAGGGCCCAGCGCATGAATGTCTGGTCTCCGAACGGTTTTCTGTGTTGGCCGCATGTTGTCTGAGCTGTCGTTTGCTGGTATAATGGCAAGCCTTGCGATCAGCTAGCCGGCAGGATCAGGCAGGCGGTGGATGAGCTGCCCTGCATGGTTGAGATTCAACATCGAGAGAGCACCCCATGTTGCGCGATCTATTCAAAAAAGCCTTCAGCGACAGCAATAAGATCATCAAACAGGCCCAGCGGGTCGTTCAGCAGACCAATGCGCTGGAGTCGGAGATGGAGCGCCTGCCCGTGGAGCAGTTTGCGCGGCGCACCGCGGCCTTCAAGGAGCAGATCCTGGCCGCCACCCAGGAGGCTAAGGCGGAGCTGGCTGAGCTGCGCCGGGAGTGGGAACTGGAGGATGACACCACCACCCGCGCCCAGATGGCCCAGCAGATCAAAAAACAGGACAAGGCGATCCGCGAGATCGAAGAGGATATTCTGGAGGAGATCATGCCCGCGGCCTTCGCCCTGGTGCGAGAGGCCAGCCGGCGCACCACCGGCATGCGCCATTTCGATGTGCAGTTGATCGGCGGCGCCGTCCTGCACCGCGGCATGATCGCCGAGATGAAGACCGGCGAGGGCAAGACCCTGGTGGCCACGCTGCCGCTCTACCTCAACGCGCTGACCGGGCGCGGGGTCCATCTGGTCACGCCCAACGACTACCTGTCAAAATTCGGCGTAC
>JAJTXO010001057.1 GCA_021463315.1 Caldilineales bacterium
GGGAGGGCGGGCACGGTCGGAGACCGGCCTGAGCGAGGGAGGAGAGACCGGCCCGAGCGGGGGAGGGGGGCGCCTTGGACGGAATCGTGGACTGTGCGGCTGGAGGTCAGACCGCGTGCGCGCGCTGGGCTGAGGGGACCCCGATGCCGACCAGCAACAGATCGACTACCTGCTCGAGCCGCTCGCCCAAATCGAAGGCAAAGTCCTCCTGGCACCAGATGACCAACTGCTGGTAGTAGAGCCCTTCCAGCATCTGAGCCACCAGCTCCGGATCCACGGCCGGATGCACCTCGCCAGTCCGTTGGGCGCGGCGGATCAACAGGACCACCAACCCTTGCAGGCTGAAACGGCCGCCGGCCGCGGGGGCCAGATGCGAGATCTTCATGGCCTTGTCCACAGCCAGCCGCACCAGGTCCTTGTCCTCCTCCAGACTGTCGGCCAGGGCGCGCAGCACGGCCTTCAGGCCGGCAATGGCGCTGCGCTCCTGGGCGACCTGCTTGCCGGTGCCGTTGCTCATGGCCACGCTCAGGCGCGACATATGCCGCTCGCCGATATAGAGCAGCACATCCTCTTTGGTGGGGAAATAGTTGAAAAAGGTGCCTTTGGCGACGCCTGCGGCTTGGGTGATCTCCTCGACGCGTGTGGCATCGAAGCCCTGCTGGCGGAAAAGCGCCACCGCGGCCGCATAGAGATTTTCCTTGCGCAGCTCCTTGTTAGTAGCGCGCTTGCTGAAGGTTTTTGGCATGGTCGATCGCATGAGGGGCGCGGGAGCCAGGGGCACTCTGTTCATGGTAGGTTCGTGGGTAGTGATGATGGTGTGCATTGTTATCCTCAAATCTTAAAGACGACCCAGGTCAGAAAACGAAACGGGCAAACGGCATGGTTGCCGCGTTATTTTTCCAGACACAGAGTAGCTACTTAGTACCTTACCAGTTGAGTTCTTGCACAAATAGCAAGAAGATCAGCCACACAGAACGCAGAGAGCGTACAGAAGGGCTGAAGCAAAGCAAGTCAACGTTGGAATCACGTTCACATTGGATTGGCACACAGAACGCAGAGAGCGCAC
>JAJTXO010001058.1 GCA_021463315.1 Caldilineales bacterium
CAGGGTTCCCGCCGTACGATTCACATTGCTGATCGTACTTTTCACGACGATGGAGCGCGACTCGTTAATAGCAGGTTCAATTTCCTTCAAGAGCTTGTAGTCGAGTGCGCTTTCTAAAGTCGTAGACTGTGGGATGCTCTTGCGAATCTCGTTCGGCGCGGCCTCGATCCGATGGAAAATTTTTGAGAAATCCAACCCATGAGCCTTCCAGATGGATTCCGCAGCTTCGGTTCCGAGGAGATCCACGCGGCCAATCATGTCGTCCATCTTCCGGAAGCCGAGTTCCGCCATGCGCTCACGCACATCGCCCGCAATGAAGCGAAAGAAATTGATGACGTGCTCGGGTTTTCCCGTAAAGCGCTTGCGAAGCTCCTCATCCTGCGTTGCCACGCCGACAGGGCAGCCGTTTGTGTGGCACTTGCGCATCATAATGCAGCCGGCCACTACCAGCGGACCGGTGGCAAATCCAAACTCTTCCGCACCAAGCAATGCCGCAATCACGATGTCGCGACCGGTCTTCATCTGACCGTCAGCCTGGAGGCGCACACGGGAGCGGAGTCCGTTGAGAACGAGCGTCTGTTGCGTTTCCGCGAGGCCAATCTCCCACGGGGCACCCGCGTGCTTGATGGATGAGAGCGGAGAGGCGCCCGTGCCGCCATCGCCACCCGCGATCAGAATCATATCTGCACGAGCCTTTGCGACGCCTGCCGCAATCGTACCGACACCAAGCTCGGAGACGAGCTTCACGGAAATGCGCGCCGCGTCATTGGCGTTACGCAGGTCGTAGATGAGCTGGGCGATGTCCTCAATGGAGTAAATATCGTGATGCGGCGGCGGAGAAATCAGCGTCACACCAGGCGTAGAATGTCGGACGCGGGCAATTTGTTCAGTGACCTTATGGCCCGGAAGCTGCCCTCCTTCGCCCGGCTTTGCACCCTGCGATATCTTGATCTGCAATTCGCGCGCATTGACAAGGTACTCGGAAGTCACACCAAAGCGTCCGCTGGCAATCTGTTTAATCTTGCTTGATTTAGAGTCGCCATTGGGAAGTTTCGCATACCGTGCA
>JAJTXO010001059.1 GCA_021463315.1 Caldilineales bacterium
CCGGGGTCGAGACTTCCGAAGTCTGCGCAGGTTTGTTCAAAACGGGCTCACAGTCCATAAGACTTCGGAAGTCTTCCCCAATCTATTGAGATGATACGCCTAACAGCATTGGAAGGGTGTGCCATGGCTGGCAAGATTTTATCGCATCGAGATTTGGAGGTTTATCAAAAGGCCTTTCAAGCGTCAATGCGGATATTCGAGCTATCGAAAGCCTTCCCGCCGGAAGAGAAATACTCGTTGATCGATCAAGTCCGGCGCTCGTCCCGCTCCGTGTGCGCTAATCTTGCTGAGGCTTGGCGCAAGAGGCGCTATCGGGCTGCTTTTGTCAGCAAGCTGACGGATTCTGAAGGCGAAGCCGCTGAGACTCAGGTGTGGATCGAGTTTGCCGTTCGCTGCGGATACATGTCCCGCGATGACGGCAACTTGCTCTTTCGAACATACGAAGAGGTTTTGGCAACACTCGTCGGCATGATAAACCACCCTGATACGTGGGTGATTGAACCGAAGGATCGCAAGAACAGCGACAAAGTGAATCGGCAGCCAGGCGTTGAGATTGCGACGAAGTAAACGTCGATCAAGAGCACCAACTGCCCATGTCATTAGGGTATGTTTGAATCAGGACTTACGCAAAACGTTGGTCGAGTAGGCGCTGCGGGTTTCGACACTTGCGCCTCACGCACGTGCAGGTGTACGCTGCTTCTGTCCTTGTGAAAGGCCCTGTTTGACCCGCTACTCAACCTTCAGATCGAGTAGGCACAGCCGTAGCGAGATCCGCAGAGCCGTATCGAGACCCGTTTTGCGTAAGTCCTATGAATCTGGGTCACGCTGGCCCATCGTGTTATTCAACCAGAACCAAACATACCCATGCCATTAAGGCGCTCTCACGGAATAAGTGATCCGACAGATGCTATGGCTCGTGCCGATTAGACCGCTGCGGACGAGTCACCCTGTCACCCTGTCACCCCGTCACCCTGTCACCCCGTCACCCCGTCACCCTGTCACCCCGTCACCCTGTCACCCTGTCACCCTGTCACCCCATCACCCTGTCACCCTGTC
>JAJTXO010000106.1 GCA_021463315.1 Caldilineales bacterium
TTTGTTGTAGTCGCCTGCGCGCATGAGCGCTGAAGCCACGGCATCCAAAAAAGTCAACAGTTCGCTCATCGGATCAAGCGTCCCTCTGGGATACGACCCGTATGTCCTGGCTGACTTCAGAGCTCAGCTCCGCATCTTCGTTCTGGCTGATGAGCCATTCGATGGGCTGTTCGCGCATGACAGGCAGCGCTTGCGGCTCCCTGTGCAGATAGTGTCGGGCAGGGGCTGGGTCGACGCGCCGCGTGGAGGCCGTTGAACTCAAGGACAAGGCCGGATGGAGTTGGATCGTGAGCGTTTCGCCAAGCGCGCTGGCCAGCTTGTGCAGGAATCTGACGCTGGGGTTGGCCAGGCCGCCTTCCAGCCGTGAGATGTTGGCCTGTTTGGTGCCTGCCCGCTCGGCCAGCTCTGCCTGGGACCAACCACGCGCCAGACGCAGCGCGATGACCGCGTCGGCCAGGTCCAGCAGCGGGCGCAGTTCTTCTTCAGCAGCCAGATAATCAGGGTCATGCTGAAGCTGTTGGCGATACTCGCTCAGTTTCATGGCGCTCATCCTCCTTCATTTCGTTCGAGATAATCCGCTCGATGCGCTACGGCTCGGTCGATCTCCGCTGGTGGCACTGGACCGGTCTTTTTCTTGATGGCGTGGGTAACAATGATCTTGCGGCCAACGAAGAAGAAGTAGAAGAACCGCCGGCGGCCGCCGGGCGTTTGCACCCGGAGCTCGTAGATATCGTCACGCAGATAATCGATGTGCGGTCGCCGGAGAGCGGGTCCGAACGTCTCCAGCCTTTCCAAACCGCGCTGAGCAAACACGCGTTCTTTAGCTTGCAGCGAGTTCAAAAACTCCTGAGTGGGACAGCGTCCCGACCTGATCTCGTAAAACTCGACTTCCCAGTTGCTTGTCGGCATGGTGTTGTCCCGCTCGAAGTTCTTATAGCATATACGCTATTCAGGATAACACATCTCTTGCGTGAGGTCAAGAAGCCAGAGCCTGCGCGGTCAAAATCGTGGAAGCGGAGCAGAACGACGATTCCTATGCATGGTTGGGCCCTCGCTGCTGCGCGGCCAGCTTCTCCACCCGCGTCCAATGCAGATCGTTCAACCGCTCGCTGCCATCGGGGTTCTTGCCGCGATCTTTGTTCCAGTGGATGGTGAACCGTTTGCGCAGCACGCCGGCCGTGACCCAGGGGCGGATGTTGAGGCGCACGCCGTCGTTGAGGTCGGGGTTCCAGCCGATGGGCTGCTCGGCCACTGGCTTCCAGCGCACGTAGAGGTCGTAGGGCGGCTCGCCCTCGCGGATGGCGACCAGCTTCTTTTGCAGCTCCAACGCGGCCACCAGCCGGCCGTCGGCGCCGGCCACGCCGGCATCCCGCTCGGCCCTCTGATCGCTGATCCACGCGCCCAGGGTGGTGTAGATCAGCTTGTCCAGCAGGGCCGCGTCCAGCTTGTGGTAGCTGACCAGGGCCTGGAAGCCGTCCTTGCGGCCATCCCAGACGTGCCAGAGGAAGGGGCGGTTGTGGAAGAGGCGGCAGTGCTGCTCGAAGAAGCCGTCGCGCAGCCAGTCGTCCAGGGTGCGGCCGGCGTAGCCCGCGTGCGCCAGCAGCCGCTCCTGGGTCTGCACCGACCAGCCAGCGTCGGGCGGGACCGGCGTGGTGGGCACGAAGTCGCCCACGCGATAGCGCTCGAAGTCGGGCAGGGCGGGCGGGTGGCTGTAGGCAAATGCCAGCAGCGCGCGCAGCCGCTCCGCCGCCGGCTGCTCCCCCGCCACCGCCGCCAGGCAGACGATGCCATCCCGGTCGGCGAACGCGTCCAGGCCATCGTCTTCCTCAGCTCCGGCTTTGCGTCTTTGCGCCTTTGCGTGAGCCTCCTGCGCCGGCCAGCGATAGCCCAACAGCCGCGCCACGGCCACATGCAGCGGCTCGGTGGCCCCCACCGGATGCCCGTTGAACAGCCACTGGGTGGGGTCGTTGGACCAGGGCTCGGGCAGGCCGTCGGGGTAGCGCTGCTGGGCGACTTGGGTCCAGTGTTCGAGGTCGAAAGGAATTTGCGCCATGGCAGCATTGGTAGCAGCCAGGGATTGATCTACCTTCCTGACCAACCTTGAATACTCTTGCGAAGCGCAGAAGGCCCAAAGCGCGGTCGAATGCTGGTCCAGCTTGGGGACGATGACGGACACATTGCTGTCATAAGCCGTACCGAAGTAGATAGAGGCAGGGAGTTCTCTCATCTGACTTACGGAGACACCCAGTTTTCCCCATGCTGAAAGGCCTTGTCGACGAGCATGATGGACACCATCATCACTCCAATCGATTACATCTGACAAGCCGCCATAAGGAGAGGTCCATTTCACCGTGCCTTGGAATGGAAGCCAATAGTTGTAACTCGCGCAGTCAACCTCCCAGAAGCCGCGTCGATACCTCGCATCATCCCCCGTCTTAATACCTTGATACGAGAATGCGTATTTGCCGAGCAGTGAATGCGAGGAAATGCTGTCCAAAGCCACTTTGCTATCCGGGTTCTGTAACTGCCGCCACTGGCCCACCCGCTTGATCTCCGCGGCCAACAGGCCGGCCGCCTTGGCGCTGGCCGGACGCAGCGCAGAGACATCCAGCCCGTGGATTGCCTGCTCCTCCGAAGCCTTTGCGCGGCTCAGAGTGATGAGGGTAGTGAAGGCTCCTGCAGCGGCGGTCGAGTCAAAGCCGCCTTCCCCCAGCCGGGCGACCAAATGCCAGGTCTCAGCCTTGAGCAGCTTTTCCCGCAATTGGCGATAGCTGGTCAGAAAGAGCCAGTTCTGCGGCAGCACCAGGCTGGCTGTGCCGCCGGCCGCGCAGAAGTCCAGGCAGCGCTGCAAAAAGACGGTGGCCAGATCGTTCTTGGCCTCGGGCGCGTGGCGCTGGCAGAAATCACGCAGCGTCTCGCCCTGCTTGCCGCGCGCCAGGTAGGGCACGTTGGTGGCCACCAGGGTGTACTGCCTGCCCAGCAGCCGCGCGGCCCGCAGCGCGCCCTCGGCGGCCTGGCCCAGCACGGCCGCGGCCGGGTCGTCGGCCCGCCCCTCGCGCCTCAAGGCCCGCTCCAGCACCGGCAGCACGTCGTCGTAGTCCGCGCTGAACAGGCGCTCGTTGAGCGGCACATGGGCCGGGTCGATCAGGCTGCCCAGGGTGGGCGCATCGCGCAGCAGGCCGTGCAGCCGGGTCAGCGAGGTGTGCAGGCGCACAGCTTGCCCTGAGCCTGACGAAGGGTCCCCAGCCAGGCGCAGCCAGTCGTCCAACTGCCCCTCCACCGCGATGCCGGAACAGGCGATGTGCGGCGTGGGCAGGTCGTCCCGATAGCCGGCCCGCTTCCAGGCTGCCAGCAGCAGGTTGAAGGTGGCGATCTGGCAGCAGCGCGGGTCGATGTCCAGCATGAAGAGATTGTCCCGCAGCACCGCGGCCACCGCCTCTTGCTCGCTCAGCCCTTCTTCCTCCATGCGCATGGGCACGAACATGCCCAGAGCCGCCACCACGAAGTGGCCGGAGCCGCCGCAGGGGTCCAGCAGGGTCACTTGGGCGACGGCGTCAGGCCAGTGGGGGAAGGCGCCGGCGGCCGGAATGCGGAACGATGAATGATGAGCGATGAGTCCGGGCTCCGGAGACTCATCGTTCATCGTTCCTCCTTCATCGTTCCACCGCAGGTACTCGAACTGCTGCAGCAGCGGGCTGTCGGGATGGCGGCCGGCCCACCAGGCGCCGAGGGTGTTGTGCAATAAGAACTGCACCATGTAATCCTCGGTGAAGAGCTGGGTTACCGGGGCCAGGTCCGCGCCGCCGATCTTGCGCTCGCTGCGGTTGACCTCCTCCTTGCGTTTGCTCTGCCAGAACTGGTAGACCCAGCCCAGGCCGTCGTCGCTGGTAAAGACCGCGGCCGGCAGACCGTCCAGCAGCCGTTCCAGGGCCAGGCGGTGCTCGGCGGCAAAGCGCACCTGCACGGCCGGCTCGTCCACCGGGAAGAGGCCGGGCAGCATAGCGGCGGCGTAGCGCGCGGCCAGCTCCCAGGCGTCGGCCGCGCCTTCTTCTTGAGCCAGCTCGGCGCATTCGGCCAGGGTAACGGCCACGCCTTCGGGGTGCATCAGCAGGCTGTTCTCGGCCAGGAAGCGGGCGAACAACATGCGGTGCCACTGCTGGTAGGCGATCTCGTCCAGGAGCAGGGGGATGCCGGCCGTCTGGTTGCCGCTGCCCAACTGGCGCGCCTTGGCCCGCAGCCCGCGGCGCAGGCGGCGCTGGGCCTCGGACATGGAGGCAAAGGGCGCGTCGCGCTCCACGGCCAGCGCGATCAAGCTGGCGCGTGCGGCCGTCTCAGCCGCATCGCGCGCGGCGACGACGGTGCGTTCCAGGTGGGTGCGGAGGTCGGTGGGGAGGGGTGGCATGGATCAGACGCCTTATGGCCTTGGTGGAAACCAAGTACGAAGCGCATGGCTGAAGCGCAAGAACGCCGGTTCGTTGTGGCCGCGCAGGCTGACTTTGCTGGCCAGGTCCCGATAGATCGCCGACGAGCGCGGCTTGCGCGCCTGGCGCAGGGCGGCCTCCATGGCGTGTTTCGGATTGGCCGGCTTGGCTCGATCCGCCGGCCACAGTCCTGTAGCTGCTAACCAGTCACGCAGCGGCGGTTGCCGCTCAGCCCAGCCCAGGCAGGCTGCTACCTGCGGCGAATCGCTCCACACCCAGACCTCCAGCTCCGGCGCCAGGGCGATAGCTTCGGCCCTCCCTGGCCAGCCGTTGGCCAGCAGTCGCTGCTTCACTTCATCAGCCAGCGCGTTGGGTGCTGTGCCTTCGCGGCCGCTGCCGTCGTGGTCGAACAGCACCAAGGCATAGCGGTAGCTGCTGGCAAATGGGCGCAGGAAGTGGTGCGCTTCGTTGGCGCAGCCTGGGCCATGGCGCGGGTGAACGAAGATCTCGGCGTCGATTGCTCGCACGTCCAGGGCCTGAGGGCGCTGCAACAGCCCGCGCACGGTGTGCTCCATGTTCTTGTCGGCGACCAGGACGATCAGGTCTTTCATCCTAGCACCCCGCTGGCAAAGAGCGTGCCCAGGTCGGTCTCGCCGCGCCATTGGCGCAGGCGCGGATGCATCGATCCCAGCACGATGTCGGTCATGCCCTGGTCGGTGCGGTTGAAGCACAACACCTGCTCTGGCTCGGTCAGGCTCAAGATGACGGGCGAGTGAGTGGCCAGCAAGGCCTGGGCACCGTATACTGAGGAGAGCGACTGCAAGACGGTCTCGACGGCGCGCGGATGGATGCCGTTTTCCGGTTCCTCGATCAAGTAGATGCCTTCCAGCCTGGGGATGTAGGCCAGTATGGTCAGGGCCAACATGCGCAGCGTGCCGTCGGAAACCAGCCAGGAGGGCGCGTGCAGGCCGGTGCTGTAGTCGATCACCAGGTAGCGGTGGCGATCCTCGGGCCGCTCTACCGTGTGGATGCCCTCCAGATCAGGCAAGGCGGTGCGCAGGTGAGCGATCCACTCCTGCAATTTCTCAGGTGCGCGTTCTTCCAGATCGTTGACCACCAGCGGCAGGTTCGATCCATCAGGCTGGAACTGGCGCGGGCTGCCAGGCGCGCTGGGCCGGCGCAAGGCAGCGCTGTTGAGCGCCAAACGCTGTACTCCTTCCAACAGCAGCCGGCGAAACCAGATCGAGATCGGGAACTTCTCCTCATCCTCGGGCAGGTTAGCCAGGGCTGAGCGTCTTGGTCCCAACCGAAAGAGGTTGTTCCACTCCGAGCTTTCTGAGCGGAAATAGTCGTTGCCCGACTCAGGCACCTTGTTCAGCACGCGACGCCAGCCCGCGGGGGCTTTCTTGCCCGATGGAATTCCGATGGTCTCAGGCGGCGCGGGCGGCATGGGAAAGAGCGTGCGCTGCGCCTCGGCGCGCTCGCCGTTCTCCACTGGCTCTGGCCGTAGCCACAGGGTTTCGGCCAGCAGGTTGATTTCACGGCTCTCTGCATGCAATCCCACGCGCACCTCGTAGCGTACACGCGCGTAGGCGCCATTCTTGCGGTTCTGTAACTGCTCCGGGATCGCCGCTTCCACAGCCAATTCAAAGGCCTCGCCCTGGCGCATCCAGACCAGATCACGGACATCGGGCGCGCGTGCGGTCACTGCGCTCAGCACGCCTTCTTTCTCGCGCACCAAGTCGGACAGGAAGGCCACCACGTCCAGAAACGTCGACTTGCCGCTGGCGTTGGGGCCAATCAATACCTGGAACGGAGCCATGGGCTGACGCACGTAGCGCAGACAACGATAGGACAGGGCTTCGATTTCGACGATCATAGGGGATGCCTTGTTTGGGTGGTAGCGATAAGCTTCGTGGGGCAGCGTTGGATGCCGGCCATTGCAGCAGAGGGCGCGTCGCGCGCCACAGCCACCGCGCGCGCGGCGATGACGGCGCGTTCCAGGTGGGTGCGGAAGTCGGAGGGGAGGGGTGGCATGGCACGGCCCCCTATTGGATTTCCTGTTTGATTTCCTGCCAGGTCTTGGCTTCGACGAATAGCTCCAGATGGCCAACGTTGGTGGTGACGACGATGCCTTCGACCTGCAAAGCTTGTGCAGCCAGGATCGCATCACCATCCAGTTCTTTCGGATCCCCTGTTGGCTTATGCTGCAGTCTTGCGGCAGCCCAGAACTCGGCTGCTGACAACATGATCTGTGAGTCGATAGGAAGAAAAGTAAGAACTTCTCGCAACTCATCCAGGCGCTTCAAAGACTGCTGAAAACTTGTCTTGCCTCGTCCGATTTCAAGTTTGAAATTCCTGCGCAACTCATAATCGACGATCTCAGGAAGAACGACGATCGATCCGGCGGCCAAAGCATTTTGCAGCCACAAAGAGAATTCCTCGTTCGGACGTGGGTGTGCGATCATTCCGGCGGGACCGGTATCCAGTACCAGTACACTAACCATGGAAGCGTTTCCGCGTCGAGAGGCGATTTTCTTCGATGGTCTGTTTCAGAATCGGCCAGGCCTCCTCGTCGTAGCCGCTCTCGTCGGCCAGCCACTGGTTGATCAACTGAATCGCTGCTTGATTCTTGACGGTTTGCCGTGCCACAGGACTCACTTCTTCGCGACGGCGCAGTCCACTGCTCAATGGCACAGGAATGACCAGTGAGTATGCGGCCTGCTTGACCATCCCGACAACGAAGTGTTGATACGGGCCTGGCCCCGACAGGTCCCATTCGCCGAGCGTAACCTCGTCGACCAAGATAACACTGGTCTCATCCAGGGGCTGGCTATAGTCTATTCTTGCGCGAGAACCGCGACTCACAGGTGGTAGCGTCGGGGTCCCGTTGATGGCTTGACCCTGATAACTGGCAACAGAATGGATCACAGCGGACCTCCTTCCAACAACGCTCGGTAACGGGGCGTCAAGAAACGATTGAAAATGTCCCAGACCATGTCGTCGTGCAACGACGATAGAGTCTGTTCAAGCGGTAGCGCCGTGGAACCGTCAGTTTCGGCGATACAGTCGATATCCAGTACGATTCTGAGTTGGTCGTTTTCGATGGCTTCGCCTACAGTAACCAAGTTCCTCCGCAATGCTTCTGGATGAACCTCTACTCTCGAAAGATATCCCGGACCGGACATCAATGCCGCTTTGCCAACGTAGTCGTTGGGCGCCAACCAAGTGATTGGCGGTTCGTTGTCGTCTGACCTGGGGATAAAGTTTATGTACCGCAGCCCAATACGTTTGACATCTGCCAGACCAAATGTCTCCTGAGCCCACTGCCAGGCTTGAAGAATGTCGGCCTTCATCTGCTGCCATCCTTCGTATTTCGGTAGCACATTGATCGTCAAGACACCTGGTGATAGTTGCAGGAGCAAACCTCTGGACGCATGGCGGTACCGCATTCGGCTGCGGCTCGGCTTCAAGTCGACTTTTCCGGGTAGAATCTGGAGCTGCAATGCGGGTTCCGTCGCCGGCTCCATCTCTGGGAAAACTTGTTCTACGTGCTTGTAAAACTTGCTGAACAAGCTTGGTTCCCAGGACGCGCCGAGAGGCAACTCGAAATGGATCTCGCACAAGGCTTCACGAATTGTTGGGTTTGGAAACGTTGGGTGTTCGGCTGTCATGTTCACTCCAAGTGGGAGGGTGTGTAAGCAAAACGGAGCATGCCTCTCAGCATATAGTACCAAATGTATCTTGTTTTGGGAAATGACAAAACGATCTACACCATTGCCGGATCGCCTCTCTGCATACTGCTAAGCGAGCCGAGTCGGCACAGATTGCGCAAGGTGGCAGTTGTGGCTCATCGTAGCCTTCACCAGCTTCTTTGTTCAAAGCCAGGTGGAATGGGCGGCGTAACCGTGTTGGCTCCTGAACATATGGCTCGAAGAAGTGTTTGACTACTCGCTCGTGGGGCTGTATACTATCTTCAGCAAGGTGCCCCGGACTGCACGGGGATGATGGCGTGGCTGAAATGCCATGCGCCTGCCAGAGCGTAACCCTCGACCCCACGGCGACAACAGCCGTGGGGTCACTTTTTAGCGTCCAGGAATACGGACAAGCGATACCTTTTCGGCAATCAGGCGCCAATATACATCATGCAAAGGCTGGTCACGATGGTCTGATCTGTCTGGGGTACATCGGGGTTCATAGGATCACCGGACTGCCATCTTTCAGGTGGCTTAATATCTCGCTACGCAGCTCGGCCAGATAGTCATCTACTTCTGCCTCACTGTGCAACGTGGTCGACTTTGGCCGCACGCGCACCGCCTTCGGCTCCAGCCGCCTGGCCGCCTGCTCCCTGGCCCGGCGCATGCGGGTGGGCACGGCCACGGCCTCGGTTTCCCAGGCGTTCAAGGGCTTCTCGTCCAACGCCCGCAGCAGTTTCTCGTCGGTGCCCATGTCCAGCTCGACCACGGGGCCGACGTGGTTGGCGTGAAAGAGCTGGCGCCACTGCTCGTCGTCCAGCTTGTTCCACTCGTCGGTGGCCTGCATCCGGCTGATCTCCCGCTCGCGCACCTCGATCACCCGCGCGCGCGCCACCCGCAGCGCCTGGCGCAGGTCGCTGCACAGCGCGTCCACCAGCGGCTTGACCGGATCCGGCTCGGCCAGCAGCAGGCGCTGGCCCAGGATGGCGTCCACCTGCGGCGTGATTTCCTGCACGACGTGTCGGCCCGCGGCGTGGGCCAACAGACGCTGCACCGTTTCCCAGGCCGGCCGGCGCTCCTCGCGCAGCGCCTTGGCCTTGCTCCACGCTTTGAAGCTGTCCAGCAGGCTGGCGCGCGCCTCGTAGACGGCCACGAACTGCTCGTTGCCGCTCAGAGCTTGCAGCTCGTGCAGCATGGCGGTCGATGGGCGCTCAGGCAGGGGCGGTGGGCCGCCGGCGTCGGCGGCCAGGTCGACCAGACGCTGCAACACCCGCGGGATCGCCTCGGCCTC
>JAJTXO010001060.1 GCA_021463315.1 Caldilineales bacterium
ACAGCTCCAGCTCGGCGTTGATCGCGTCGAAGTCGCCGATGGGGTCAGGACTGAGCCCATTGAGCAGGTGGATCACCATGCGGGTGCGCTCGATGTGGCGCAGGAACTGATGTCCCAGTCCGACACCCGCGTGCGCGCCCTCGATCAGGCCCGGAATGTCGGCCAACACGAAGTCGCGATGGTCCACCACCACCACGCCGAGATTGGGGGTGAGCGTGGTGAAAGGATAGTCGGCGATCTTGGGCTTGGCCCGGCTGACCACTGACAGCAGGGTGGATTTGCCCGCGTTGGGCACGCCCACCGTGCCCACATCGGCGATCAGCTTCAATTCGAGGCGCAGCCACAGTTCTTCGCCCGGCTCGCCCCGCTCGGCCACCCGCGGCACCTGGTTGGTGGAGCTCTTGAAAGCCGCGTTGCCGCGGCCGCCACGACCGCCGCGCGCCACCACCGCCTCCTGGCCGTCAAGGACCAAGTCGGCAACCTGCTCGCCGCTCTCGCGCAGGTAGACGGCCGTGCCGGCCGGCACCGGGACAATGCAATCCTCGCCGGTTCTGCCCTGCTTGTTGGTGCTGCCGCCGTGTCCACCGCGCTCAGCCTTGAAATGCACCTGGTGCTTGAAGGTCAGCAGCGTGTTCAGGCTCTTGTCAGCGCGCAGGATCACATCACCGCCCTTGCCGCCGTTGCCGCCGGCCGGGCCGCCCCTCGGCACGAATTTCTCGCGGCGAAAGGAGACCAGGCCGTTGCCGCCGTCGCCGCTCTTGACGTTGATGGTTGCTTCATCGAAGAAAAGGGTGGTATCGTTGCTCATGGCGGGAATTATAGCACAGGTTGCTCATAACCCGATCTTGCTGTTGGCGCGCGCCAAGAAACGCTGCGAATCCACCAGCACCCGCTCATGCACGCCGCGGGCGATCTGCTCCTGGTCGTCATGGGCCGTCACGTCGAAGAGCAGCGTGCGCCCTTCCTGGGCGCGCAGAACCGCCTGCGCCTGCACCTCCAGGCCGACCGGCGTGGCGGCCAGGTGCTGCACATCGATGCGCACGCC
>JAJTXO010001061.1 GCA_021463315.1 Caldilineales bacterium
GACATCAACCTGGAGGAGCTGACCGACCAGGAGCGGGAGCAGCTCAACGAGGTGGAGCGGATGGTCTTCTTCTACCTGCCGCGCATCTGCAACCACTGCCTGAACCCCGGCTGCGTGGCCGCCTGCCCGGCCGGCGCCATCTACAAGCGCGGCGAGGATGGCATCGTGCTGCTCTCGCAGGAGAAGTGCCGGGCCTGGCGCATGTGCATCTCCGGCTGTCCCTACAAGAAGACCTATTTCAACTGGTCCACCGGCAAGTCGGAGAAGTGCATCCTCTGCTACCCGCGCATCGAGAGCGGACAGCCGCCGGCCTGCTTCCACTCCTGCGTCGGCCGCATCCGCTATCTGGGGGTGCTGCTCTACGACGCCGACCTGATCGAGAAGGTGGCCGCGGCGCCCGACGCCAGCCTGGTGGATGCCCAGCGCAGCATGATCATGGATCCCTTCGATCCGGCGGTGATCGCCTCGGCCAAGGCCAACGGCGTCCCCGACAACATGATCGACGCCGCGCAGAAGTCCCCCGTCTACAAGTTCGTCAAGGAGTGGGGCATTGCCCTGCCGCTGCACCCGGAGTTCCGCACCCTGCCCATGCTCTTCTACGTGCCGCCCATGCTGCCGGTGCTGGCCAAGACCCGGGACGGCAACTATGAGGTGGACCAGACCGGGCCCGACGGGCTGGCGCCCATGCTCAGCGCGCTGGAGAAGGCGCGCGTCCCCACCAAGTTCATGGCCAGCCTCTTCTCGGCCGGCAACACCGACGTGGTGACCGATGTCTACCGCAAGCTGATCGCGGTGCGCGTTCATCGCCGCTATGTCACGGTGGGCGATGTGTCGCAGTCGGTGATGGACGACGCCTTTGCCGTCGGCGGCACCGATGCGGCCGAGGCCGAGGCGATCTTCCGCCTGACCGCGCTGCCCACCTACGACGAGCGCTTTGTGGTGCCGGCCATGAACCGCGAGAGCGCCATCGAGACCATCATGCTGCCCCTGTTGGACAAGCAGGAGACCGGGTTCGGCTTCCGCCAGCCGCCGGAGCGCAGGTTCT
>JAJTXO010001062.1 GCA_021463315.1 Caldilineales bacterium
ACCGGGGTCGAGACTTCCGAAGTCTGCGCAGGTTTGTTCAAAACGAGCTCACAGTCCATAAGACTTCGGAAGTCTTCCCCCTCTATTGAGATGATACCCGCCATGCCGCCACAGCCCCTTGAGATCACCCTGCCCATCGTCGTTCGCACCTACGATATCGACTTCGCTGGCATCGTCAGCAACATCGTCTATATCCGCTGGCTGGAGGACCTGCGCCTGCAGATGCTGGCTGAGTACTTTCCGCTGGATGCCGCCATGCAGACTCTGAACATCGCGCCGGTGTTGCTGCGCACCGAGATCGACTACAAGCGCGCCATCCGCCTTTTCGACGCGGTGCAGGGGCGCATGTGGCTGGCCGAGGCGGGCCCGGTGCGCCAGGTGTTGGCGGCCGAGTTCACCGTCGCCGGCCGGCTGCACGCCGCGGCCCGCCAGACCACCTGCTTCATCGATCGGACCAACGGCCATCCTGTGCCAACCCCCGCCGCCATCCGCAGCCAAGCACCTCACCCGCTCAGGCCGGTCTTTGCGAAGCACCCCGGACGGGGCTGACCGAGCCGACCACGTTTCATCATCGCTCAGGCCGGTCTTTGCGAAGCACCCCGGACGGGGCCGACCGAGCCGACCACGTTTCATCATTGCTCAGGCCGGTCTCCTGACCGAGCCGACCACTCACCAGCCGCGGCCATACTGGATGGGCACAGCCAGCTCCACCCCCAGCTCGCGCGCCGCACGCAGCGGCCAGTAGGGATCGCGCAGCGACTGGCGCGCGATCAGCACCGCGTCGGCCTGGCCGTCGCGCACGATGGCGTTGGCCTGCTGCGCCTGGCTGATCAGCCCCACCGCGCCGACCGCGAGGCCGCTCTCCTGGCGAATGCGCTGGGCGAAGGGCGTCTGATAGCCGGGGCCGAGCTGGATCTGCTGGTGCGGCGTCAGCCCGCCGGACGACACATCGATCAGATCCACCCCCTGGCCGGCCAGGCGGCGTGCCAGCTCCACGCTTTGCGCCAGATCCCAGCCCCCTTCGTACCAGTCGGTCGCGCTGAT
>JAJTXO010001063.1 GCA_021463315.1 Caldilineales bacterium
CACTCCCCATTCCCGAGGGTCTGCCATGAACACACCCACCATCCGTCCTCCCGCCGTAGCCGGGACCTTCTACTCCGACCGGCCGGGGAAGCTGGCTGCGGCGGTGGAAAATCTGCTCAGCCAGGCGCAGGACGCGGAGCTGGGGCCGGTGCGGGCGTTGATTGCACCCCACGCCGGCTACCGCTACTCAGGGCCTGTTGCAGCCAGCGCGTTCCAACAGCTTGAGCGGGCTCGGTCGGCCCCTCCGGGGTGCTCAAGCGAGCGGGCTCGGTCGGAGACCGGCCCGAGCGAGGTTGGGACCGGCCCAAGCGGGGTTGGGACCGGCCCGAGCGAGGTTGGGACCGGCCCCAGCGACGCGGCGCGGCCTACGGTCTATCTGCTGGGCCCGGCGCACTACGTCTACGTGGAAAGCGTCGCGCTGTCGCCGGCCGACGCGTTCGAGACGCCGCTGGGGCTGGTTCCGCAGAACCGCGCGGCCATCGATGGGCTGCTGGCCCGCGGCCAGGGCTATCGACTGGACGCGCTGGCCCACGAGCCGGAGCACAGCCTGGAGGTGGAGCTGCCCTTCTTGCAGGCCACCCTGGACGATTTCGACCTGGTGGCCATGCTGTGCGGCCAGCCGGATGTGGCCCAGGTGGCCGGCGACCTGGCGCAACAGCTCCGACCGCACGATCTGGTGGTGGTCAGCTCCGATCTGAGCCATTACCACCCCTACGAGGTCGCGCAGCGGCTGGATCGAACCTTCCTGGAGGCCGTGCTGGCCGGCGACGCGGCGGCCGCGGCCCAGGGCGAGGCCTGCGGTCTGCAGCCGATCCTGATCCTGATGCACCTGGCCCAGCTCAAGGGCTGGACGCCCCACCTGCTGGACTGCCGCAACTCCGGCGACACCAGCGGCGACAAAAGCCGCGTCGTCGGCTATAGCGCCGTGGTCTACGGGGACGGTGAATGATGAATGATGAACGATGAATGATGAATGATGAATGATGAACGATGAACGATGAACGATGAACGATGAATGATGAATGATGAACGATGAACGGT
>JAJTXO010001064.1 GCA_021463315.1 Caldilineales bacterium
CTGAGGGCGCTTCGTGCTCTCAGCCAGACAATTCCATTGTCTGGGCCTCCCAGCGCCTGAGGGCGCTTCGTCCTCTCAGCGGGACAATTCCATTGTCCCCGCTCCCAGCTATCTGGATAGTTGTTAGCCCACAGCCCCTGTGGTACAATGCCCATTCCGAGGCCGCGGCACAGCGCTGCAGCCAGCCCCCTTTGGAGCAACCTTATGCCATCCATCGATTGGCGACAGATCAACTGGCCCGCAATCGTTCTCAACGCCTTGTACGTCATGGCGCTGACTTTGGGAATGGCCTTTCTCGCCCAGATCTTCGGCCTGGCCCAATGGAGCGAGTTCGACGCCGCGTTGACCGTTGCCATTGCCCTGATCGTGGTCTGGGTCGCCTATCGCGTGGCGACGCGGGCTGGTCAGGAACCGCTCCTACACGGTCTGTTGATCGGCATCCTGGTTGCCGCGGCCAACTTGCTGCTGAACTATTTGGCCACCGGCCTCGGTGTGGCCGTGGTGGCCGGCTTCTTGCTTCAGATCCTGGCCGGTTTGATGGGCGGGCGAATGGCCCAACGCGTCATGGAGGGATCATCCCGATGAGTCGACTCGCCGGCGTCTTCGCCGCCAACGTCACCCCCTTCGATTTCGTCAGCCTGGCCATCGACCATGGCTGGATGCAACGCCACCTGGCCTGGCTGCGGGCGCGCGGCTGCAATGGCATCGTGCCTCTGGGCACCAACGGCGAAGGGCCGGCCATGAACCTGGCCGAGCGCCAGGCCGTGATCGACACAGCCCTGGCGGCCGCCGATGGCCTGGCCGTCGTCCCCGGCACCGGCTGCGCCAGCCTGCCCGACACCGTCGAACTCACTCGCTACGCCTTGGCGGCCGGCGCCGACGCCGTGTTGATCATCCCCCCCTTCTTCTTCAAGAACGTCAGCGACGCTGGCGTGCTGGCCTATTACCAACGGCTGTGCGATGCCGCCCTGCAGCCAGGCCAGCAGATTTTGCTCTATCATTTCCCCAAGCTCAGCGCAGTGCCCATCAGCGACGCGGCGG
>JAJTXO010001065.1 GCA_021463315.1 Caldilineales bacterium
CCCGGCCGTTTTCGTTGTGCTGGGCAAAAGGAGCTTCAGTAATTCACGATTCGCACGCATAGACGCCAAGAATGCGAAGGAAATCCGGCCTTTGCGGCCTTTGCGCCTTTGCGTGCGATAGAAATCGTGAAGTACTGAGCTTGTCGTGTCCAGCCGCCTGGCCAGCGCGCCGACGATGCGCAGCGTGGGTTTCGATACGGCGGCCTACTCAACCGGCGGACGGTTTCGATACGGCGGCCTACTCAACCGGCGGCTACGATAGCTGAACAAATTGCGTACAAACCTTAATTTTTTGTCAGATTAACAAAAAACGTATAGACAAATGTTAAACCATCTGCTATAATCGGTCGGTGAGGAAATGCCTCACGGTTTATCCGCCCCGTTTTCAGGAAGGAAGGTTATCATGGACACGATTCTGCAGCCCGTGTTGGCCTGGTTGCTGGCCGCGGTGGTCATCTTCATCGTCAGCAGACTCAACCTTGGTCTCTCCGTCACCGGCTTCGTGCCGGCTCTGATCGCTGCCGCGGCTATCGCCATCATCAGCGCGGTTTTCACCTGGCTGCTGGTCCAGCTGGGCATCAAGATTGACCCCGGCATTCTGGGCTCCATCATCAGCCTGATCGTCGCGGCCCTGGTGCTGATGCTGGCCGCCCGCTTCGTGCCTGGCTTGACCGTGGCTGGCTTCACCGGCGCCATCATCGCCGCGGTGGCCATCGCCGTCGTCACCTGGCTGATCACTTGGGTGCTGAGCCTGTTCTAGCCGTTTCTGGCTTGGTTTCATCCGTGGGCCGCTGCACACTGTGCAGCGGCCCGTTCTTTTTGAGGGCATGGAGTCTTGTCATGCGCATCGTTCCCCTTCCCGTCGATGAACCGGCCGCGCGGCGGCAGGCCGCCGCGCTGCTGGTCGCGGCCTTTAGCGAGCACTGGCCCCGGGCCTGGCCCGACATAGACGCCGCCCTGGAGGAGGTTCATGAATGCTTGGAGGCAGAGAACATCTGCCTGGCCGCGCTGGATGAGGCCGGCCGCGTGCTGGGGTGGATC
>JAJTXO010001066.1 GCA_021463315.1 Caldilineales bacterium
GGGGGGGGGGGCGGTCTCAGAAAAACCGTGGCTATTTGCGGTTGTCATGGCTATTCTCCTGTCTGCTCCTACTCGACCTCTTTGCCACCCGGTTCTAGGATGACGAAGAAGTCGCTGACCCAGCAAGACCCGCTGTGGAATGATGCGTGTGCTGCGCTGCATCATGTCAGCGCGACCAGCTCACTCTAGACTGAGTAGTGAAATCCACCACTAGCAGGGAGTAATCAACTTTTCACTAAGCCTGTCAAGCAGGCGAAGTGGCAGATTGCAGGTGGCAAGTTGCAGGTTGCAAGTGGCAGGGCAAGGTCACGCCTCACGCCTCACGCCTCACGCCTCACTCCATAGCCCCCCATGAACAGCGGATAAAGCTGTTCCGGGCTGACGATGGCCTTCACGTCCCAGTCAACGCCGGGCGGCAGCAGCAGGAACGGGCGGTTCTGCTCGCCGCCGATGCCGCCGTGGGTGGCCCAATGCGGCTCGAAGGCGATAGTCTGGCCGGCCGCGTTCCAGCGGCCATAGAGCAACAGGTCGCCGCTGTTGGGAAAACAGGCCACCCGCGCCAGTTGGCGCGCGGCCAGCGCCGGGTCGGGCAGGTTGTCCAGCAGATCGCGCAGCAGCGGGTCATCCAGGTTGAGCAGCCGGCGAGGGCCGCGCACGGTCATGGCCATGGCCTCGCCCCGCTCCCGACCCAGCACCAGCCCCAGTCCCGGATGCTCCACCAGGCTGCGCAGCAGGCCGGGATAGGCCAGCTCGATCTCGCTCAGGTCCATCTGATGCGCGGCCAGGGGGAAGTAGACCAGCGCCACCGTGCCGGAATTGCGCAGAATCAGGTCGCGGTGGCGGCTCAGGTCGTATTCCTGCTCGTCGTCGGCCGGGATGCGCCGGGCCACGAAGTTGCGCAACACGCCGGCCAGCCGCTGGCTGCGCCACGACAGATGGTCGCTGATGCCGTCCAGCTCCTCCAGCAGGAAGCCCGCCTCGCGCTGGGTGCGCCATTCGCGGCTGAAGCTCTCGTCCAGCTCGACCGGCGT
>JAJTXO010001067.1 GCA_021463315.1 Caldilineales bacterium
TTCCGAAGTCTTATGGACTGTGAGCTCGTTTTGAACAAACCTGCGCAGACTTCGGAAGTCTCGACCCCGGTTTTTTGAGATGATACAGCGAAACGGTGTCAAGAGGGAGATGACGCAACGTTGCTTCCTCGTCCCTCTGCCAGATGTGCAAACCGCGCCTCGTGTACCACCCGATAGCGATCATACAGCGTCACGATCAGCGTCAGCAACAACACGAAGAACAAGGTGAGCTGCAGATTCAACCCACTGCCGCCGCGCCGCAGCAGAAGGTCGGCCAGCATGACGATGCCCAGGTTGACCGCGGCCATGACCACGAACTCGCGCGCGATGGACTCCCAGCCGCGGCCGCGCAGGGCCAGCCAGTGGCTCAGAAACGCGTTGACCACGATCACCAAAGCGATGGCCACGTAGAGCTGCACCGCGGTGGCGCGCACCCCGGGCAGGATGTTGGCGAAGATCAGGCTAACCAGCGAGACCAGCACGATCTTCTCCAGCAGGGCGGGGCCCAGGACGCGGGAGCCGGCCGCCAGCGCGAGCTGCTCGGAACGCTCGTCGATCTGCTCTGGCAGCGGATCGGCCGCCAGCTTCAGTTTCCAGCCGGTCTCGGACGGTTCCCAGTCGGACGGGGGTAGCTTGGCCAGCAGCCAGCGAGCCAGGAAGAAGAGCGCGACCAGCGCCACCGCGGCGACCAGCAGCACCCAGGGCCGGTTGACCACCGCCTCGGTCCAACTGGCGCTCAGCGGCATACCGAAGATGTGCTGTTTGACGATGTCGGTGACGTCCAGTTGCGCCACGTGGATCCAATACTCCTGCGGCAGCTTGATGACGATCCAGATCGCGGCGGCGGCCGCAATGACCGCGCGCTTGCTCATGCGCAGCGGGTTCCAGCGCGCCCGCACCGCCTCGTAGAAGATGAAGAAGTATTCGAAGGTGTTGGGGAAGATCAGCAGCAAGGCCCGCATCTGGCTGAGCTCGAAGGCCACTACGCCCACCAGACGGTAGTAGTTCAAAAAGCGGCTGACCTGG
>JAJTXO010001068.1 GCA_021463315.1 Caldilineales bacterium
GGGCATCGTCGTCTGGCCCATGGTCGAGCTCGAGGCCGACGACGCGATCGCCACGGCCGCGGACCGCTGGCGTGGGGATCAGACCGTGGAGCAGATCGTCGTCTGCTCGCCCGACAAGGATCTGGCCCAGTTGGTGGCGGACAATCGCGTGGTCTGCTGGGACCGCCGCCGGCAGATCGTCTACGATAAGGCCGCGGTGATCGCCAAGTACGGCGTGCGGCCGGCGTCCATCCCCGACTGGCTGGCGCTGGTGGGCGACGCGGCCGACGGCATCCCGGGCATTCCCGGCTGGGGCGCCAAGTCAGCCGCGGCGCTGCTGGCCCAGTTCGGCCACCTGGAAGGCATCCCGGCCGACATCGCGCTATGGCCGCTGCCGGCCGGCCGCGCCCGCCGCCTGGCCGAGGCGTTGGCCGCGCAGCGGGACGATGCGCGGCTCTATCGCCGGCTGGCCACCCTGCGCCGCGATGCGCCGCTGCTCGAGACGTTGGACGATCTGGCCTGGCGCGGCGCGCGGCCGGAGTTTCGGGCCTTGTGCGCCAGCCTGGGCGCCGACGATCTGCCCGGCCGCGTGGGCCGCTGGCTGGGCTGAGCGTGGGTCGCAAGGCCTGGGGCAGGCAACAGCATCAGGGCCGTGCTGTCCGCCCGGCGTCCTGTCGATGGGCGAAATCAGCGATCTTTGCAATAGCCCAGCTCGCGGCTATAATGATCCCCACTGCCTGGGACTGAGCAGGCACGATCCATTGCCCCCATAAGGTTGACCATCGCATGAATTCAACGCTTTTAGCCCAACTGCAGACCGCCCAGACATCCCTGGAGCCGCAGTACCACCGCCTGCACGCGGCTGTGGCCGCGCTCAAACGCGCCACGGCGCTGGCCAGCGAGGAGACCCTCGACGCCATCGCCATGCACAAGCATCTCGCCAAGCTGCAGGAGGCCGCCACGCAGTTGGACGATCTGGCCTGGCGCGGCGCGCGGCCGGAGTTTCGGGCCTTGTGCGCCAGCC
>JAJTXO010001069.1 GCA_021463315.1 Caldilineales bacterium
AGCGGCGGCCAGTCCCCTGTGGCCGCGCACGTGCCCATCGTCTACGGCTGCTCGCACGCCTGCACCTTCTGCATCATCCCCTTCCGCCGCGGCGTGGAGCGCAGCCGGCCGCTGGCTGAGATCGTGGCCGAGGTGCGCGATCTGGTCAGCCAGGGAGTGCGCGAGGTGACGCTGCTGGGCCAGATCGTCGACCGCTACGGCTACGACCTGCCTGGCCAGCGGCCCGACCTGGCCGATCTGCTGGCCGCGGTGCATGCAGTGGAAGGGCTGTGGCGCATCCGTTTCCTCACCTCGCACCCCAACTACATGAGCGATCGCATCCTGCACGCCGTGGCTGAGCTGCCCAAGGTGTGCGAGCACATCGAAGTGCCCATCCAGGCCGGCGACGACCAGGTGCTGGAGGCCATGCGCCGCGGCTACACGGCTGATGACTACCGCCGGCTGGTGCAGCGGGTGCGCGCGGTGATGCCCAACGCTGCCGTGCATACCGACATCATCGTCGGCTTCCCCGGCGAAAGCGACGAACAGTTCCAGCGCACGGTCGATGTGCTGGCCGAGCTGCGGCTGGACAAGGCCCATCTGGCGCGCTATTCGCCGCGGCCGGGCACCGTCAGCACCCGGCGCATGGCCGACGACGTGCCGGACGAGGTCAAGGTGGCGCGCCACAAGGCGCTGGAGGAGCTGCAGGCCGAGGTGCAGGGGGAGATCAACGGCCGCTTCGTCGGCGAGACGGTGGAGGTTTTGGTGGAGGATGCCCACAAAGGCAAATGGCGGGGCCGCACCCGCCAGAACAAGCTGGTCTTCTTCGACGACGGCGAAGATTGGCGCGGCCGGCTGGCCGATGTGTTCATCACCTGGGCCGGGCCTTATTCGATGCAGGGGAGACTGGCGGGGGGCGGTGATCGGTGATCGGCTCGGTGATCGGTGATCAGTGATCGGTAACCGGTGATCGGTCTCCCAGTCCTCGCGCAGCATCCCCAGCCCCCAGTCCCCAGCC
>JAJTXO010000107.1 GCA_021463315.1 Caldilineales bacterium
GGCGATGGCCAGCGCGTTGGACCGGCCCGGCAGGCCGATGCTCAGCTCATAGGTCGGCGCCAGGGTCTCCACGCTGAATTCGACGCTGGCGTTGCGCACGCCGGGGGTGCTGTGGGCATAGACCTTGAGATCGCTGTAATGGGTGGTGGCCAGGGTGGTGACACGGCGCTGCACCAGATGATCCAGCAGCGCCCGCGCCAGCGCCGATCCCTCCTCCGGGTCGGTGCCCGCGCCCAGCTCGTCCAGCAGCACCAGGCTGCGCTGGTCGGCCTCGTCCAGGATGGCGATGATGTTGGTCATGTGGCTGGAGAAGGTGGACAGGCTCTGTTCGATGCTCTGCTCGTCGCCGATGTCGGCGTAGATGGCCTCGAAGCAGGAGAGCATCGAGCCGTCGCCGGCTGGCACGTGCAGCCCCGCCTGGGCCATCAGCGCCAGCAGCCCCACCGTCTTCAGCGTCACCGTCTTGCCGCCGGTGTTGGGGCCGGTGATCAGGATGACGAAGTAATCGTCCTCCAGGTAGACATCGATGGGCACCACGGTGTCGGGATCCAGCAGCGGATGGCGCGCCCGGCGCAGGGTGATGGTGGAGCCGGGATGGCGGGGGGTGGCAGGTTCGGAGTCGTCGCCGCGCGCCTCGGCCGCGGCGCGTGCTCTCCCTCTTTCCCTTCTTTCCTTCTTTTCCCTGAATTCCACCAGCTCTGGCTCGCTGGCGCGCAGGTCGTCGGCGTAGCGGGCGCGGGCGATGATCAGATCCAGCAGCGCCAGCGCCTCCACGGTCTGGCGGATGCGCGGCGCTTCGCTGCCCACCAGGTCGCTGAGCTCGGCCAGCAGGCGGCGAATCTCCTCCTGCTCGTCCAGTTGCAGCTTGCGCCACTCGTTGTTCAGCTCCACCACGCCGAAAGGCTCGATGAAAAGGGTGGCGCCGCTGGCCGACTGATCGTGGATCAGCCCGCGGATGCGCCCCTTGAACTCGGCCCGCAGCGGGATGACGTAGCGGCCCTGGCGCTGGGTGACGATGGCCTCTTGCAGATATTGCGCGGTGTCGGAGGAGCTGATCAGCTTGCTGAGCCGCTCCATCAATCGGCTCTGCACCACCTTGATCTCGCCGCGCAGCCGGGCCAGCCGCGGGCTGGCGCTGTCCAGGATATCGCCGCGCTCGTTGATCACGGTGGCGATCTGGTCGGCCACGGCGGCAACCGGCTCGATGCGAAAGCCGATGTCGGCTATGTTGGGAAAGCGGCTCTCCAGGCGGGTCAGCAGGCCGCGCAGGACGCGGGCGCGCAGCAGCGTGCTGCGAATCTCCAGCAGGTCGCCGGCCAGCAGCACGACGCCGCGCTCGGCCAGCGGCAGCATGGGCCGCACATCGTGGACGCCGCCCAGGTGGAGGTCGCTGTGCTCGCCCAGCAGCCGGCGCGCCTCGCTGGTCTCGGCCAGCCACTGGCGCGCCAGCCGGATATCGTCCGTGGGCAGCGTGCCCAGGGCCAGCTCGCGGCCGGCCGAGAAGCTGGTGTGCTCGGCCAGGCGGTGCAGGATCTTGTCGAACTCGAGGACGTGGAGCGCTTTGGGATTCATAGGGATGGGAGTATAGCATAGGGGTGAGGGAAGGGGTAAATTGGTGTTGGTAGATTGATAAATTGGTCGGTGGCGTGGGCCAAGAGAAGCTACAATTTGGCGAATTGGGTATATGAATGTAGTATACATTTCACTATGAGACAGGCCATCTACAACAGCCAGGGCTTCGAGTGGGACGACGGCAACAGCGAGAAGAACTGGTTGCTGCATGAAGTAACCGATGGCGAATGCGAACAAGTCTTCTTCAGTCAACCGCTCCATATTGCAGCTGATGTGCGACATTCTCAGCGCGCAGATCGCTACTTGGCGTTAGGTCGAACCGATGCGAACCGCTGGTTGACCATTACCTTTATCGTTCGGAAAAATCGCATCCGCGTTATCTCTGCCCGCGACATGAACCAGAGAGAGAGAGCAGGAAATATGCCGAAACAATTAAAAGAAATCCCTCGCTTTACGAATGAGGACGAGGAGCGCGAGTTTTGGGCTTCCCATGATTCGACTGAGTATGTTGACTGGGATAAGGCGGACTTGGCTGTCTTTCCTCAGTTGAAGCCGACGACGAAGTCGATTTCATTGCGGTTACCGCTGCCGATGCTCAACGAGATACGCTTGCTGGCCAACAAGCGGGATGTTCCCTACCAGTCCTTGATCAAGATGTTCTTGCATGAGCGCATCGACCAGGAACTAAGACGAGACATCCCCAAGGAAACGGCTTAGCCCGGTCTTGCCTGGCAATCATGTACAATCATGCTCCTGATGGGTATGACAACTTCTACCTGACGCAACGAGTATCATCTCAATTGATTGGAGAAGACTTCCGAAGTCTTATGGACTGTGAGCTCGTTTTGAACAAACCTGCGCAGACTTCGGAAGTCTCGACCCCGGTTTTTGAGATGGCACACCCTTATGAATTACTGAGATCGGGGAACTGATGGTATACTCTGCTGGTTGGCCGCGTCGAGGGTATTCTGAGAGGCGGAGATCATGTCTTTTGAAATTATCAGCGAGATCACAGATGTTGAGATCATCGCTGTAGGCAATGCAATCCGCGAGATTGCTCGGCTGCGCAAGCAATACGGCCAGGGACGATGGCGGAAGCTCAAGGGCACCGCGCTGATCCGCCTTTCCAATGGTCGTATTCATCGAGCAGAACTGCATTGGTATGAAGCCCACGGCATAGGCAAGAAGGAATTCAAGCGCAAGCGCTACCTGGATTGAACCATGAAAGCACGCGAGTCTATCACTCCCAAATTCGCCATTTGCATCGACAATCGCGAGTATCCAGCCTCTCTGGAACTACACAAAGTGTATCGTGTCTTGCCGGATCGAGATGTCGAACAAGACGGTGACATGCGTATCGTTGACGAAAGTGGCGAGGACTATATCTACCCGGCGAGATGGTTCATGTTGCTCGACTTGCCTCAGCCAAACCGCCTGGCATTAACCAAGACATATGTGGGATGGTCGCAGCAAGCCTGACCAAGCCATGTCATCTTCCTACAACTCCTTTTCTTGTCGTCGTCTCGTCCTCAAACTGGGAACCAGCGTGTTGACGGCCGGATCGCCGCAGCTCAACCGGCCGCGCATGTTGGATATCGTGCGCCAGTGCGCGCGGCTGCACGCGGCCGGCGTCGAGCTGATCGTGGTCAGCTCGGCCGCGATCACGGCCGGCCGCGAGCGGCTGGGCGGCCGGCCGCTGCCCCAGGCCATGCCAGCCAAGCAGATGCTGGCCGCGGTGGGCCAGAGCCGGCTGATGGCCCACTACGAGCAGTTCTTCGACATCTACGGCATCGTCGTGGGCCAGGTGCTGCTGACCCGCTCAGACCTGGACAACCGCAGCCGCTACCTCAACGCGCGCGACACGCTGCACGCGCTGCTGGCCGCGGGCATCACGCCGATCATCAACGAAAACGACGCCATCTCCACCGAGGAGATCAAGCTGGGCGACAACGACAACCTGTCGGCGCTGGTGTCCAACCTGGTGGAGGCTGAGCTGCTGCTGATTCTCACCGACCAGCCGGGCCTGTTCACGGCCGACCCGCGCACCGACCCCAGCGCGCAGTTGATCGCGGAGGTGGAGACCATCGACGACGAGCTGCGCGAGCTGGCCGGCGGCAGTCGCAGCGGCCTGGGCACAGGGGGGATGAGCACCAAGCTGGCCGCGGCCGATCTGGCCCGGCGGGGCGGCGCGGAGGTGGTGATCGCGGCCGGCAGCGTGGAGGATGTGGTGCTGCGCGTGGCCCAGGGCCAGCGGGTGGGCACCCGCTTTCCGCCGCTGGCCAACCGGCTGGAGAGCCGCAAGCGCTGGCTGCTGGGCGGCCCCGCGCCGGCCGGCCGCATCCTGGTCGACGATGGCGCGGCCGCCGCGCTGGCCAGCCAGGGGCGCAGCCTGCTGCCGGTGGGCGTGGTGCGCGTCGAGGGCCGCTTCGAGCGCGGCGACACCGTGCGCATCTGCAACAGCGCCGGCCGCGAGATCGCGCGCGGGCTGAGCCGCTACGGCGCGGCCTCGCTGGAGCAGATCAAGGGCCGGCGCAGCGAAGAGATCGCCGCCATCCTGGGCTACGAAAACAGCCCGGAGGTGGTGCATCGGGATGATCTGGTGGTGTTGTAGGCAGGGAATCGAGCGACCCTATGCTCCAGCCGACCCCTCAGTGGTGGAGATTTCGCTGGGACATCGCCAGCGGCGGCCTGCTGATCGCATGTCTGCTGCTCTTTGCCCGGTACGCAGTGGACTTCTCGATAGCTCCGTTTGAGGACGCTGCGATGCTGATGCGGTACGCGCAGCACGTTGCCGAGGGCCACGGGATTGTTTGGAACATCGGGGAGCCGCCGGTGGACGGCACCACCGATTTCCTGTTCATGATCGTCGTGGCATGGTTGGTGCGTCTGGGGGTTGCTGTGGAAACGGCCGTCAGAGCTCTCGGCATGGGAGCCCACGTGCTGACGGTGGGCCTGGTCTACCTGGCCATCCGCACCATTCACAACGGCCCTGTGTTTCTGGCGCTGACATCGGCGCTCTATCTCGCTGTGGGCCCAGGCATGTACTATGTGGCCGCCTATTTTGGGACGTCCTTCTTTGCGTTTTTCGTCTGCCTGACGTGGTGCCTGGCCTGGTGGGTCGTCAAGCGACCTGAATCGGGCCTGGCTGCGGTGCTTTTCGCGTTGTCTGGCCTCTTGACCGGGCTGATCAGGCCAGAGGGTGTCATTCTGTCGGCAATCATGCTGTTGGCAATCCTCTTTCTGCTGGGGTGGAGACGGTCGGTCAGGGTCATGGCGACCTTTGTTCTGGTCTTCCTCGTCCTGGGCGGCCTCTATTTCGCCTGGCGCTGGAGCTACTTTGGCCATCCGTTGCCCACTCCCTTTGTCAAGAAGGGAGGAGGCTTGGTATACCTGGGCAGCCTTCAGGCTTCGTTGCGCAATGCCCTGCTCATGGGGTTGCCTTTCTTGCCGGCCTTTGTTCTGGGCCTGCGTTCATCGCTGACCTGGCGCATATCCCTCTTCGGCCTTCTGCCCGTCGTTGGATTCGCTTCGATCTTCGTACTTCTCTCCAACGAGATGAACTTCGGGGGACGTTTTCAATACGCGACTCTGCCCATTCTTCTTGTTTCATGGTATGCTGCCATCCGGGGAATCGAAGTGGAGCTCCGCCTGCCCGCGCTCGCCTCGTTTCCCCGGCGCGTGCGCACCACGATGATGATTTTCGCCTTGACGCTGGCCGTTGGGACCGTGGGGTACGCGCATTCTCTCAGCCGTGGCGCCACCTATGGCCGTGATGGACGCTACGATGTCGGGCGTATGTTGGGCGATTATGCGGATGAGGGTCTTGTTCTGGCTACGTCGGAGGCCGGGCTTGTGCCGCTCTACTCGCGTTGGCGCACAGTGGACACCTGGGGCTTGAACGATCCGTGGATCGCGCGGAACGGTGGAATCACGGAAGCCTATCTCGATCGATTCAATCCCCACGTGATCATGTTCCATGCCTGGTTTTCCCCATTGGTTGCCCCTGAACGGGCGACTCCGTGGAATGCCATGACGATTCTGCTCAAAGACTACGCGGAACAGCGCGGCTATGTGTTGGCAGCCGCGTATGGCGCCACTCCACGCGATGTCCACTACTACTATGTGCGTCCCGACTTCGCCCAGAGCGCTGCGATTGTCGATCGTTTGCGCTCCATGGACTATTACTACTACACCAGCGGCGTTCGCGCCATCGACTTCGCACGTTTTGCCGAAATTCATTATCAACCTTGACGCAGTCATGCGTTACGCTATAATGGCAACAGACTACGATTTGGTTCATGTCACCAGCGGAGATCACGATTATGTTAACGCGATTGAAGGTGTCGGGGTTCAAGAACTTGGTCGATGTCGACATCTGGTTCGGTCCGTTCACGTGTATCGCAGGGCCGAACGCTGTTGGCAAATCGAATCTGTTTGACGTCATCCGCTTTCTTGGCTTGTTGGCAAACGATACACTGATGAATGCCGCACTACAAGTTCGTTCTGAGGGCGGGAAGACCGGGGATATTCGCGGTCTCTTTCATCGCGTGGGGGACACCTATGACGAAGCGATGATGTTTGAGGCTGAAATGATTATTCCCAGGGAAGCGATTGACGACCTTGGGCAAAAAGCCCAGGCAACGATCACGTTTGTTCGCTATCAGCTCAGTATCGGATATCGAGCTGATGATAGCCTACCCACGCTGGGATCATTGGTCCTGCTAAGCGAGGATTTGCACCACATCAACCTTGGCGATGCGTCTGCAACCCTGCAGTTTCCGCACCACCGTGATTGGCGCCGATCTGTGTTATCGGGCCGGAGGACGTCGCCGTTCATCTCAACGCAGGCCGAAGAGGACAAAGTTTACGTCAGACTCAGCCAGGATGGCGTACAAGGCAGACCCAAGTCATTTCTGGCAGCTAATCTCCCGCGCACGATCCTATCAACGGTAAATGCAACCGAAAGCCCTACGGCCCTTGTCGTTCGGCGGGAAATGCAGGCCTGGAAATCACTTCAATTGGAACCCTCGGCGCTTCGAGAGCCTGACTCCTTTTCCACGTCACCCGGGATGCTGGCCGATGGCTCGCATGTTCCGGCCACACTATACTATCTGGCTCGTTCGGCGGAGGAAACTGCTCAGCGCAACGGCCACCAGTCGCCGATCTACGACCGCGTGGCTAGCCGCTTGTCCGAGTTCATCGACGATGTCACGGCGGTAGGGGTCGATCGCGACTCGAAGCGAGAGCTATTGACGCTGCAAGTAACCGAGCGGGATGGGACAATCTATCCTGCCCGATCTCTTTCCGACGGCACTTTACGTTTCCTGGCCCTCGCGGTGTTGGACATCGAGCCGAGTGCGGGTGGACTGATCTGCATGGAGGAACCAGAGAACGGCATTCATCCCAGCCGAGTTCCTGCCATTATCGATCTGTTGCAGGACATTGCCTGTGATGTCGAGATGCCGGTCGGCCCCGATAATCCGCTGCGACAGGTGATCATCAATACACACTCACCGGTTGTAGTCAACCAGGTTCCCGACGACAGTCTGCTGGTAGTGGAGTCGCGCGAGGCCGTAGCTCACTCTGGAGCCAGGTTCAAGGCAGCACGATTTAGCTGGTTGCCTGGCACATGGCGTGGAAAGGCTGACCCCGAGACCAGACCGGCGGCTAAAGGACAGCTACTGGCTTACCTCAACCCTGTTCTGCGTCCTGAGTTCGGTCCGCCGAAGCAAGACCACGAAGGGAGAGGTCGTACCCAGCGCGTTATGGATCGCGATGATCTGCGCCAGTTGGGCTTTTTCTCTACACATGGAGCGGCGGAGGGACGAGATTCAGGCAGCCATCGACACACTACCCTCCAGCATGGTTCCGCTGTGGGTATGCGTTGTTCCAGTTAGAATGACTGAGGCTTGGCTCCTATCCGATGAGGCGGCTATCAGACATGCAGCAGGCAATCGATCGGGCCGCCAACCCCTTGATCTTCCGGAGTTGACGCAGCTTGAGAGGTTGCCAGATCCGAAGGCTGTGCTCCACGAACTCCTGCGCCAGGCATCCGGCTTGCAAGGAAGACGGTTGAAGCAGTTTCGCGTAACACAGAGCGCCCAACGCGTGGCCTCGCTGATAGCCGATTTTTCCCATCTTCGCCAACTGTCGGCTTTTCGGATGTTGGAAAGTGCTATGCAGGAAATGATTGAAATCTCTGGCTGGGCCATTGCAAGTTCCACATAGGAGTGTCATATTGTGAGCAATTCAGCGATTATCGCTCTTGGCCAACGCGCCAAAGTCGCCAGCCGCCTGTTGGCCCGCGCCTCCACCGCGCAGAAAAACGCGGCCTTACACGCCATCGCCGACGGTCTGGAGCGCGGCCAGGAGGCGATTCTGGCCGCCAACGCGCTGGACCTGGCCGACGGCCAGGCGGCCGGCCTGTCGCCGGCCCTGCTGGACCGGCTGATGCTCAATCCGCCGCGGCTGGCCGGCATCGCAGCCGACACCCGCTCCGTCGCGGCCCTGCCCGACCCCGTGGGCCAGGAATTCGACGGCCGTTTACTGCCCAACGGCCTGCGCATCGCCCGCCGCCGCACCCCTTTGGGCGTGCTGGGGGTGATCTACGAGGCGCGGCCCAACGTCACCATCGACATCGCCGCGCTCAGCCTCAAGACCGGCAACGCGGCCATCCTGCGCGGCGGCAAGGAGACCCTGCGCAGCAACCTGGCGCTGGTGGCTGTGATCCAGGTCGCGCTGGAGCAGACTGGGCTGCCAGCCGACGCGGTGCTCTACATCGAGGACACCGACCGCAGCCTGATCGTCGAGCTGCTGCGCCTGGATCAATACGTGGACATGATCATCCCGCGCGGCGGCGCGGCGCTGCACAAGCTCTGCCGCGAGCAGGCCACGGTGCCGGTGATGACCGGCGGCCTGGGCATCTGTCACCTGTTCGTGGACGACAGCGCGGACCAGGCCAAGGCGGTGGAGATCATCCACAACGCCAAGACCCAGCGCCCCAGCGTCTGCAATGCGCTGGACACGGTGCTGGTGCATCGCGCTGTGGCGGCCGAGTTCCTGCCCCAGATGGCCGCGCGCCTGGCCGCGGACGGCGTGGAACTGCGCGCGGACCCGACCGCGCTGCTGATCCTGGAGCGCGCGCTGGCTCGGTCGGAGACCGGCCAGAGCAGTGAGACTCCGACCGGCGACGGATCACCGATCACCGATCACCGATCACCGCTTACCCCCGCCGGCCCGGACGACTTCGACCAGGAGTGGATGCGGCTGGTGCTGGGGGTCAAGGTGGTCAGCGGGCTGGACGAGGCTATGGAGCACATCGCCCAGCACAGCACCAGCCATTCCGACGGCATCCTGACCGAAAACCACGCCAACGCCATGCGCTTCGTCAACGAGGTCGACTCGGCCGCGGTTTTCGTCAACGCCAGCACCCGCTTCAACGACGGCGGCCAGCTTGGCCTGGGCGCAGAGGTGGCGGTCAGCACCCAGAAGCTGCACGCCCGCGGCCCGATGGGGCTGCAAGAGCTGACCACCTACAAGTGGGTGGTGTTCGGCGATGGGCAGGTGCGAACGTAACACGTAATGCGTAACACGTAACCCGGAATCGCGGACTGTTTCTCCAGGTACGAGTTAGGCGCTTTCACGGAATAAGTGATCCGACAGATGCTGTGGCTCGTGCCAATTAGACCGCTGTGGACAAGTCAGCCTGGATCATCATTTCTTTGAATTCGCCTTACGAGTTACTCGTTACGAATAGCCCAACCCCTCCATACTCACACCCACCTCCCACAATTCCGGGTTACGAGTTACTCGTTACTCATTACGGAGTCCC
>JAJTXO010001070.1 GCA_021463315.1 Caldilineales bacterium
TATCATCTCAATAGATTGGGGAAGACTTCCGAAGTCTTATGGACTGTGAGCTCGTTTTGAACAAACCTGCGCAGACTTCGGAAGTCTCGCCCCCGGTTTATTGAGATGACACTTACAAAGCTTCTTAAGGCGGCGACTTCGGAAGTCTTTCTGCGACGCGCGGCTGAGCCGCTCACGTTCGCCGATAGGCCGCATACAGCGCAGCGCCCGTACCAGCCAGCAGTATGCCGCTGACCAACTGCAAGCTGCAGCAGGCGATCCCTGCGCCCACGCCGGCCACGAAATCCATCACCGCCACCGGGTCCAGGCCGCGGGCCAGCAGCGATTGCGTCATCTCCGGCGACAGGATCAGAGCCGCCTGCTCTGGCCCGCCGGCGATGGCCAGGCGCAGCGGGGCCAGAAACATAGCCGCCAGCCCGCCGATCGCGCCGGCAATCAGGCCGGCCACCGCGCCGCCCGCCGTGGCCTGGCCCACGCTCAGCGGCTGGTCGGAGAGGCGCACCACGGCCAGCCCGGTCAGGAGAAAGGCCACCGGGTAGAGGGGCATAGCCAGACAGAGTCCGACATAGGGCAAGAGCGCTATGACGCCCAGCAGCACAGCCAGCACAGCGCCAAAGAGGCCAGCCTGGAGATTGGCTCGTCGCATGGGGGACCTTTCGTAATGCGTAATGCGTAATACGTAACCCGGATTCGCGGGATGCTTTTCTGGGTTGCGGAAAGTGGGTGACACGTAATGCGTAATGCGTAATGCGTAACCCGGATTCGCGGGATGCTTTTCTGGGTTGCGAAATGTAGTTGTTCACAATTCTCACGCAAAGGCGCCAAGAACGCCAAGAATAGCAGTCTTTGCGGCCCTACGCTCCTTGCGCTCTTGGCGCCTCTGTGGTCATTGCGCTCTTTGCGGCCCTGCGGCCCTTGCGCTCTTGGCGCCTCTGTGATCTTTGCGCTCTTTGCGGCCCTGCGGCCCTTGCGCTCTTGGCGCCTCTGTGGTC
>JAJTXO010001071.1 GCA_021463315.1 Caldilineales bacterium
ACCGCCCCGAGCCGATCCCGCCCAACGTGGACGCGGGGCTGGCCGTGGTCAGGCAGACCGGCGCGGACGTGGGCGTGATCAACGACGGCGACGCCGACCGCATGGGCCTCGCCGACGAACAGGGCATCTTCATCGACCAACTGCGCGCCTATGCGCTGATGGCCCTCTACCTGCTCAAGATCAAGGGCGACCGCCGGCCCATCGTCAAGGCGCTCTCCACCACCGGCATGTTGGACATCCTGGGCCAGAAGTACGGCGCCGAGGTCCACGAGGTGGGGGTGGGCTTCAAGTTCGTCGCGCCCAAGATGCTGGAGACCGGCGCGATGATCGGCGGCGAGGAGAGCGGCGGCTACGCCTTCGGCGATCACCTGCCCGAGCGCGACGGCATCTTGGGCGTGCTGCTCTTCCTCGATTTCATGGTGCAGACCGGCAAAAAGCCATCGGAGCTGGTGGAGATGCTGTTCGAGGAGGTGGGCAACCGCTATTACTACAGCCGCGTCGATACCCGTTTCCCTGGCGCCAAGCGGCCGTTGGCCAAGGAGCGGCTGGATGCGGCTCGGCCAGAGCAGATCGCCGGCCTGCGCGTGGTGCGCTTCAGCGACATGGACGGCTACAAGTACTACACCGAGGACGGCGGCTTTCTGCTGATCCGTTTCAGCGGCACCGAGCCCATCGTGCGCGTCTACACCGAAACCACCCGCCAAGACCTGGTGCCAGCGATCCTGGACGCCGGGTTGGAGATCGCCGGGTTGAAGGAATAGACAGGGAGATAGGGATAGGAAATAGGAGATAGGAGATAGGAAACAGAAGATAGGAAACAGGAGATAGGAGATAGGAGATAGGAAACAGGAGATAGGAAACAGGGAGGCAAGGAAACATAAAGCGCGCGCCCCTCTGCCTTTCCCACTCCCCATTCTCCATTCTCCATTCCCCACTCCCCACTCCCCACCCCCCACCCCCCAGCCCCCAGTCCCCAGCCCCCACTCCCCACC
>JAJTXO010001072.1 GCA_021463315.1 Caldilineales bacterium
CATTTGGCCGTGTGGTTGCGGTATTGCGAGCGGAACGACACGACGAGGACGGGCGGCGCTGGACGCAAGAGCGGTTGGGTGAAGCTACGGGGCTGGGTGTTCACATTATCCGGAAGGTCGAGCAAGGCAAACGGACGCCTGATCGGGATGTGATATCCCGGTTAAACGACGCCCTGCAACTGACGCTGTGGGAGCGCCGCGAGCTGGCTGTGCTGGCCCTGGACGACCTGCCGGCCAGTCCCGCGGCTGAGCCTGGCGCTGGGGAGCGAGAGGGGCGCCGGCAGCTCGATCTGCTGGCTAGCCTCTCCCTGCCGGCCTTTCTGTACGACGATTTCGGCGACCTGGTGGCTGCCAATACGAGGGCAACCCGGCTGGTCGGTCTGTCGCGGGAGACGCTGGAAGCCGATGCCAGTTGGCAGCATGCCCGCTTCCACACCATGCGCGTGATCTGCGACCCGGCCTTGGGCTACGCCAGCCGCTTGGGCGCAAGCTGGGAACAGATCGCCCTGCGCCAGATGCTATTCTTTCGCCGCATCTCTCTCAAGCGCCGGGCCGAGCCGGCCATGGTGGACCGGCTGCGGGAGTTGCGACGTTTGCCGCAGTTCCGCCGTCTGTGGGATGAAGCCATGCAAATCAGGGACTGGCTGGAGCCTGGCTTGATCGAATACGCCCATGCGCACCCGGCCACCGGCCAGCCGCTGCGCTACCTGGGCGCGCCTACGGTGCAGCCCACGCCCTGGGGCGAGTTGGTGCTGGGCATGTTCGTCCCCCTGAATGCTGAAACAGCCGCCGCTTTTGCCGCTTTGGCGCAGGAGAACGAGGCGGTGGCGTTGGCGGACTGGCCGAAACCAACCGATTGAATCACCTTCTTGTCCGGAGCGAATAAAGAAACACGGATGAAGTCACTGCTTCATCCGTGTTCGTGTTATCTGGGCACAGGGTGCGATCAACGAGCTTCGTCACCTGATACCTGCGCGATCACTTTGG
>JAJTXO010001073.1 GCA_021463315.1 Caldilineales bacterium
GGCGTGGTCGCCGGCGCGGGCTTCAGCTTTCTCGAGGCGCTGTTCTATGCCGCGCAGCAACTGCCCCATACCTGGGCCATCGGCGTGGTGGTGCGCGCCCTGACCGTGGTGATCCACAGCGCGGCCACCGGCCTGTTCGCCCTGGGCTGGTACGAGGTCGCGGCCGGCCGGCCGGCGCGCTTTTTCCCCTATGCCGCGGGTGGGGTTGCCATCCACGCCGTGTGGAACGGCCTGGGCGGCCTGCTGATCTTGTCCGGGCTGACCGTCGCTGGCGGCCAGCCGGCCATGCAGGCCCTCGGCGGCCTGGGGTCGTTGCTGGGGATCGGCCTGCTGGCCCTGACCTGGCTGGCCGCGCTGGCGGTGCTGGTTCGGTTCACACACCGCCTGGCCGCGGCCAGGGATGCCAGCCATGCCAACTGATGCGCAGCGCCCGGCCGCTTCGCCCAGCCAGGTGGCGCTCAGCGCGGCCTGGTTCGGCCAGGCCTATCTGTGGAACGGCCTGCACGCCATCATCTTGCCGGTGATTCTGGTCGGCATGGCGCCGGCCGCGTTCAAAGCCACCACCCTGGGCGCGCTGACCTTCTTTGGCCTGATCCTGGCCATGCTGGTTCAGCCCATCGCCGGCGCCATCAGCGATCGCGGCCGCTGGCTGGGCCGCTTTGGCCGCCGCCGCCCCTGGATCGCCCTGGGCGCGGCCGTCGATCTGGCCCTGCTGGCTCTGCTGGCCATCTCGCGCGATTTTCTGCTGGTAGCGCTGATCTACGCCGCCCTGCAGATCGCCTCCAGCTTTGCCGAGGCCAGCCTGCAGGCGCTGCTGCCCGATCTGGTGCCATCCTTCCAGCGTGGGCGGGCGGCCGGCTACAAGAACGCCGCGCAGATCGCCGGTTTCGTGGCCGGCGTCGGCCTGGGCGGCTATTTCGTCAGCCGCGGCCAGATCGCCTGGGCGCTGGCGGCCGCGGGGATTGCGCTGGGCGTCAGCGTGC
>JAJTXO010001074.1 GCA_021463315.1 Caldilineales bacterium
TCGCGCGCTGCCGCTGTTGGAAGAGCTGGCCGGGGAGGCGCTGCTGCTGCTGCCCAACCTGCTGGAGCCGTGGCAGGTCATCAGCAAGCAGGGCGTTATCGGCCAGGCTACCGAGCTGACCCTGGTCGCCAAAGCGCGCTTCGGCACGGCCGCAGAGATGCGGCCGCGCCTGCTGGCGCTGGTGCATGAGCGGCTGACGGAGGCGGATATCCATTTTGAAGGCTGAGTTTTTGCGCTTCGAAGCTCTCTCCAAGAGCTATCAGGAGGGCGACCGCACGCGCGTTGTCCTGCAGAACGTCGATGCCCGGTTCGTCCAGGGGGAATTCGTTGCCATCCTGGGGCGCAGCGGCAGCGGCAAGAGCACGCTGCTCAACCTGATCAGCGGCATCGACCGGGCCGACAGCGGCCGGATCTGGCTGGGCGGGCAGGAGCTCTCCGCGCTGAACGATCACCAACGCACCCTCTTTCGCCGCCGCCACATCGGCTTCGTCTTCCAGTTCTTCAACCTGATCCCGACCCTGACTGTGTGGGAGAACGTGACGCTGCCGCTGGAGCTGAACGGCGCGCGGCCGGCCGAGATTCGCCCGCGCGGCGAGGCGCTGCTGGAGGCCGTGGGCCTGCTGGATCGCCGCCAAACCTTCCCCGACCGGCTCTCCGGCGGCGAGCAACAGCGGGTGGCGCTGGCCCGCGCCCTGGTGCATGACCCGCTGCTGGTGCTGGCCGACGAGCCCACGGGCAACCTGGACGAGGTCACTGGCAAGCTGATCCTGGACCTGCTGGACCGTCTGACCCGGCAGGCTGGCAAGAATCTGATCATGGTCACCCACAGCGCCGACGCCGCCAGCCATGCCGATCGGGTGTTGAGCCTGAAGGATGGCAAGCTGGTGTAATTCGGAATAACGAGTAACGAGTAACTCGTAACCCGGAATGGAGTACTGTGGCTTCGGATTCTGAATTGATCGTTACGCCGAACTTGCAACCG
>JAJTXO010001075.1 GCA_021463315.1 Caldilineales bacterium
GAACTGCTGCGCCTGGGCGAGGTACTCGGCCGCAAGTTCCTCAGGCGGGCTGCAGGCCGCCAGCACGCAGCCGGCGCAAAGCGCCAGCAAGACCTGTCGCAGATAACTTGGTGCCACCGCCGCAGCCTCCAGGATGAATGGCGAGCGCGGATTATCGCTGCCCGCCATCCAAAAAAGAACGGCTGATTGCCGATCGGCGGTAGCCAAAAGCGATACCCAAAAAAGAAAACCCCGCACGAGGCGGGGTTTTCCCAGCGAGAACTGTCGCTGTCTGCGGGTGCTTACGCTGCAACCCGACGACGGATCCAGCCGAGCAGGCCGAGCGCCGAGCCGAACAGCCAGACCGCTGCCGGTACCGGCACCACTGCAGAGCCGTACTGGAAGGTCATGTAGTTCGCGCCGCTGGCGGTGATGTCCGTCATGTTGGAGATGCGGAGCGTGCCGAACGCCGTGTTGTCGTCCTGCAGCACTTCCCACAGGATGAACGCACCATCGGTCGCGTCGCAGCCGCCGCCGCCAGCCGAGTTCGTCAGCCCGCGCGGGTTGCCGGTGCTCACGTCGTCGCCACCGAGGGTACGGCTCACGCAGCTCGCGTTGCCGCCGACGTTGTAGGCGATCGCGCTGTCGTAGGTGGCGTTGTAGTCGAGGCTGATGTTGCCGCAGCCGTGTGCGCCCACGGTGGAGAGGAAGTTTCCTTCGCGGCACTGGTAGTCGGTCGCGGTCGTGGTGTTGGCGGCGGTGTTGATGGAGAGATCCACCACCCGGTCGCCGATGATCGACGAAGACAGCGGCATGCTGCCAATGTGCGTGGTGGCAAAGTACAGGCCCATGCCGGTCAGCGTGGTGCCGTCCCAGTCCCAGGTGGCCGTCGAGGCCTCCGCGCCGACGGTCATGCCGCCCAGGCCACCCGTGTTCGCGCCGTTCCACACCAGGGTGCTCAACGAGGTGGCCGACTTCTGGTTGTGCGCCACCAGCGT
>JAJTXO010001076.1 GCA_021463315.1 Caldilineales bacterium
CGATCCGCTGGCCGGCTGGGTCGCGTTCACCGCGCCCGACGGCAGCTTCTCGGTTCGCCTGCCCAGCGAGCCGGAGGTGCAGAGCCAGACCGCGCCCACCGAGGCTGGCGATGTCGAGATCACGATAGCTATGGTTGAAAGCGACGACCATGCATGGGTGGTCAGCCACAACGGCTTTCCCGAGGCGGTCGCCGAGGTCATCGCCAGCGGCGACGACGCCACCATCCAGTCGATCCTGGACGGCGGCCGCGATGGCGCGGTATCCAACATCGGGGGCACGCTGCAAGACGAGGAGCGGATCACAGTAGACGGCTTTCCGGGGCGCGAGTTCACCTTCAAGGCCTCAGCCTCTGGCCAGGCCATCACCGGCACGGCGCGCGTCATCCTGGCCAACGGCCGGATGTATCAATTGCTCAACCTGACCACCGACGCCGGGGCGGATCCGGCCATCGTGCAGGCGTTCTTCGACAGCTTCCAGCTCACCGCAAGCCCCTAGCACTTCTTGCTTACTGGCGTTCACTGACGGCGACGGCGACCTCATGGACGTCAACTTGGTGACAAGAGCGTTTGGGACGTGGGCAGTCTGCGGGACTTGCCCAACTCCACGGTTGCGCGGTGGCAGGCCAGAGTGTCGTAGGGTACGCCCTGCCGAGCGAGAGTCTGTGGATTGGCTCTTTGGCGCGCCAGGCACACGAATGTATAATATAATAATCATATTTTACAGAGGTCAGGAATATGCATACCACAGCACTATCAGTGACCGAAATGGTTCGGGGATTCTCAGACTACGTTAACCGGGTAGCGTATCGCAGAGAACGGTTCATCTTGCTCAAAGGTCGCAAACCGGTCGCCGAACTGCGTCCGGTGCCGGTCGGTCGGCTGTTGGGCGAGTTGGAAGAGGTACTGTGCGGGTTGCCTGCGCTGAGCGCGGCCGAAGCCGCCGATTTCGAGGCTGATCTGGAAGCGGCGCGCGC
>JAJTXO010001077.1 GCA_021463315.1 Caldilineales bacterium
AATACGAGATCACCGAGGGCAAGTGGAAGGTGCGCGGCGAGAGCATGGAATATGAGTCGGCCTGGGCGCTGGGGCCCAACTGCCTCAACGGCGACGCGGCCTCGGTGGGCTACATGGTCAACCAGTGCAACCGCTTCGGTGTGGATACCATCGAGATGGGCAACGCGCTGTCGATGGCGATGGAGGCCACGGAGCGAGGCTATCTGAACGGCAACGGCCTGGCCTGGGCCGACACCGACAGCATGGCCGAGATGATCGAGCGCGTCGCCTTCCGCAAGGATGATCTGGCCTGGACGCTGGGCGAGGGCACCTATGCCGCGGCCATGGCCCTGGGCGATGCCGACATGGCTATGTCGGTCAAGGGGCAGGCGATTCCGGCCTACGATCCGCGCGGCATCAAGGGCATGGGCATCGGCTATGCCACCAGCAACCGCGGCGCCTGCCATCTGCGCGCCTACACCCCGGCCGCGGAGATCGTCGGCAACGTGCTGGGGCCAGCCGAGGTGATCGACCGCCTGGCCTGGGAGGGCAAGGGCAAGCTGACGGTGATCTTCCAGAACGTCCACACCATGACCGACTGCCTGGATGTGTGCAAGTTCAGCACCTTCGCGGAGAGCCTGGACGACTTCGCCGAGCAGTTCAGCACCTTCACCGGGGTGCCTGTGACCGTGGGCGACCTGCTCAAGGCTGGCGAGCGGGTGTGGAACCTGGAGCGCTACTACAACAACCTGAACGGCTTCCGCGAGGGCAGCGACAATCTGCCCAAGCGCTTCACCACCGAGCCGGCCGACGGCCAGGGCTCCGAAGGCAGCCTGAGCGAGCTCGATCTGATGTTGGCTGAGTATTACGCCGAGCGCGGCTGGGTGAACGGCGTGGCCCCGGAGAGCAAGCTGAGGGAGTTGGAGATTCTCTAGGGGTGCTGCGGGATAGGACTGCCAGTCCTCGGAAGGACTGGCAGTCCTGCACTGCG
>JAJTXO010001078.1 GCA_021463315.1 Caldilineales bacterium
AGCCGGCCGCGCCGGCCGCAGTCGACAGCGGCCAGGGCGGTCTGGCCCAACTGCCGGCCGACACCCCCACCCCACGGCCGACCCGGCCAGCCAGCGTTGGCTCCACCCCCGGCCAAACCTGGACCGTCATGCTCTACATGAACGCCGACGACAAGATTCTGGAGCAGGATATCTTCGTCGATCTCAACGAGGCCGAGCTGGTCGGTTCCAGCGACCGCGTCAACATCGTCGCGCAGATGGACCGCTTCCGCGGCGGCTTCCGTGGGGATGGCGACTGGACCGAAGCGCGGCGCTTCTACGTGACGCGCGACAACGATCTGTCCCGCATCGGCTCCCGCATGGTGCAGAACGTGGGCGAGGTGAACAGCGCCAGCCCCGACACGCTGATCGACTTCGCCACCTGGGCCATGGCCAACTACCCGGCCGACCGCTATGTGCTGATCATGTCCGACCACGGCATGGGCTGGCCCGGCGGCTGGAGCGATCCCGACCAGGGCGGCCAGGCGGCCAGCATCAGCCGCTCGCCGCTGGGCAACGCGCTGGGCAATCACATGTTCCTGGAACAGATCGACTACGCCTTCGAGCAGATCCGCAGCCGCGCCGGCATCGACAAGCTGGAGATCATCGGCATGGACGCCTGTCTGATGGGCCATATCGAGGTGATGAGCGCGCTGGCCCCCCACGCGGCCTACACCATCCTGTCGCAGGAGACCGAGCCGGCGCTGGGCTGGGCCTATACCGCCTTCCTGGGCGAACTGGTCAACAACCCCGACATGAACGGCGCCGACCTGGGCGCCACCATCATCGACACCTACATCCACCAGGACCAGCGCATTCTGAACGACCAGGCCCGCACCGAATGGGTAGGCCGCAGCCCGGTCACGGTGCGGCAGTTGACCGACCAGTTGGAGCGCAACATCACCCTGGCCGCGGTGGATCTGGCCGCGCTGCCCGCGCTGAACGACCGCGT
>JAJTXO010001079.1 GCA_021463315.1 Caldilineales bacterium
CACTCCCCACTCCCCACCCCCCACCCCCTTCTTCGCCCACACCATCTCCGCCAGCCGCCGGCCGGTGGGGGTGGCCGCCAGGCCGCCCTGCGCTGTCTCCCGGAAGCGCTCATCCATGTGTCGCCCGATCTGGGCCATGGCGTCGATCACCTCATCGGCCGGAATCAGGCTGGTCACGCCGGCCAGCGCCAGATCCACCGCGATGAAGCACTGGGCCGCGCCGGCCGCGTTGCGCTTGACGCAGGGCGCCTCCACCAGACCAGCCACCGGGTCGCACACCAGCCCCAGCATGTTCTTCATGGTGATGGCCACCGCCTCGGCTGACTGCTGCGGCGTGCCGCCCAGCAGCTCCACGGCCGCGCCGGCCGCCATGCTGGCCGCGCTGCCTGTCTCAGCCTGGCACCCGCCAGCCGCGCCTGAGACAAAGGCGCGGCGCACGATCACCGCGCCGATGCCGCTGGCCGTGAACAACGCATCGACCAGTTGCTGGTCGCTGAAGCCGCGCAGCTCTTGCAGGGTCAGCAACACGGCCGGCAAGATGCCAGCCGAGCCGGCCGTGGGGGTGGCCACGATGCAGCCCATGCCCGCGTTGACCTCGTTGACGGCCATGGCGCGCGCCACGGCCCGGCTGAGAATCGGTCCGGTCAGTGGCTCATGGCCCTCTTCCAGCCAATGCCAAAACTTGTACGCGCTGCCGCCGGTGATGCCGCTGATCGACATCACCGGCGTCGCAAGGCCCTGGCTGGCCGCGTGCTGCATGATCTCCAGCCGTTTGGCCATGCGGTCGCGCAGATAGTCGGCCGACTTGCCGTTGTTGGCCATCTCGGCCTGGAGCACGATTTCGTGAAGGGGCTGGCCGCGCTCGTCGGCCAGGGCAACCAAGTGGGCAATGGAATCAAACATAATCATTCAGCCATAGACGCCGGGCGCTGGGCGGTGTGCCACCGTGGCCAGCGCCG
>JAJTXO010000108.1 GCA_021463315.1 Caldilineales bacterium
GCGTCGTCCGTGCCATACTCGACGTGCGCGGCCTCGTGCAGCCAGGTGGCGACAGCATCCTTGAGGTCGTCCAGCACCGAGATATCCAGCGCAATGCGGCCTTCCAGCGCCTGGCCCAGGATGCTGGGCGGCAGCATGTAGGGCTGCACCTCATGCTGGATGCCGGCCCGCTGCGACAGCCGCCGCACCAGGTCCAACACCCGGCGCTGCGCCGCGCTCAGCCGGCTCTTGGGATAGAGGGTGGACGCCCGGCCGGACAGCGCGGCCAGCTCCTCGCGGTCGGTGCCGATGATCTCCTTGGCCGTCTCCTCCAGGCCCCATTGCAGATGCACCGGTTTCAGGCCGCGGTACTCGGCCTCGCGCTGCGTCACTGCGTCGGTAGCGACCACCGCGCGGCTGCCAAAGGCCTGGCGCAGGGCCGCAGCCTGCGCCTTGGGCGCCTGCACGTCGCGGAAGGCCATGTGGGTATCCGCCTCGGCCTGCCGGTCGGCGACCGCCTGCCAGAAGCGGGCGAGCAGCTCTTGGTCCGCCACGTTGGCCCACAGCCGGCCGATCTCGCGGCTGGCCTGCCAGGCGTCAGCCAGTTGGCGATCCTCGGCCAGCTTGAGGTTGAGGTTGTAGCCGAAGGCGCAGGACGTGCCGTAGGGCCGCGCGGGGCCGATCCAGAGACCCTTGACATAGAACTGCGGCTCGGCCTCGTCCAGGATCATGCGGCCGGCCTCGTCGGTAAACAGCACGCGCGCATCACCCGGCCGGATCACGCGTTCCTGCCACAGCTCGCCCGCGTAATCGAGCTCGTAGCGTGAGCCGTCGAAGAACGCGCCTTCGTCCCAGCACACCTCCATCACCTGCTGGCCGTACAGATCGGCCCAGCGCGCGTGCAAGCCGTGGAACTCGCCCGAGGTGAGGCTGAAGGGCACGTTCTCGCGCAACAAGACCAGCCAGCCCAGCTTGGTGCCCTCGCCGAACTGGCCGCGCTGGGTTTCGGTTTTGTCCGAGCCGCCCAAGAGCAGGTGGCGCAGGGCCATATGCGCGCCGCGGCCTTCGATGACCGTCTTGCCATCGGCCTGCTCGACAGTCCAGGTCTCGAACAAGTCCAGGAACTCTTGCCAGATACATTCCCGGAACGAATCCCACAGTTGCCATTGGGCGCGGTAGTCGCGCGTGATAGGGTAGATGATGCTCGGCATAGTGCAAACCTCCTGATATGGATTTGGCTCGCACTGCGCCTTCGGCGCTACGTGGCAGGTCATGGCTAGGTGTGCAGGCAACATCAGCGAGTGGGATGGGTGATAGACAGGTGCGGTTGCGCTGATTTGCAGAATTAGAACGTTTGGGCTATAACAGGTTCATCTGTTTTTCGCCTTGCCAGCGGGCGGCGGCTGGTCCTGCTGATCAGACAGCAGCTCAACCACCGCCTCCGGAAAGGCGTCCGAGAACCTGGCCCAAAAAGTGCCGGACACATGCTCGCGGGCCAGCGCCCGGCTCACAGAGCTGCGCCAATAGCCGATCCGATTTGCCACCACTTGCTGCGTCAGATGGTGGGTGACGATCCACTGTTTGATCCGAGCGCTGCGCATATAGGCTCCTTAGCAGAGGTCAGATTTCTTAGAACGCATGTTCTTTTGAAACTATATCATGGCTGAATCTGTCCGTCAATACCCCCTGTCGCGCAACTGTAACATATTGGTCGACCAATTTTTCGGCGTAGAACTGAAATAGATTTGAAGACGAGATTCGGGCTAATCGCCTGCGCCTGTTGATGAAGGAAAAGCGCCTTTCAAGTGCTCGACTGTTGGCCCTGCTGCGCTGCACGGATGGCAATGAACGCGTTAGCCGGCCTACCCTATCCAAGTTGGTCAGCGGCAGCTACGGCGCTACGCCCTCGGTTAACGTGGTGCGCGGCCTGGCGCTGGCCCTGAACACCACCACTGACTACTTGCTGGGACTGTCCGACGAGCCACAGCCTGGCGCGATGGCCTTCCTCCGTCGCTATGGGCTAGCCGACGAGGAACAGCTGCTGGACCGGTTGGCTGAGCAGAACAAGGAACTGGCTGATGTGATGCGCGCCGTCCGCGACATCCCCGATGAGGAACAGGCCGCGATTCTGCAACACCTCAAGAACGATGTCCTCTTCGTTCGGCGTATGGTGGCCGAGCGCGCGGCGGCACAAGCCAGCACTGGCGCAGACCACCCAGACCCACCGGCCAACAACCCACTATACCTATCTTGGGACACCGACGATGACCACTGAAACACCTGATACCCCTGGCAGCCGGCTGCGCAAGGCGCGCGAGCGTCTGGGATTGCAGCAAATCGAGCTGGGCAGGAAGCTGGGCGTGTCCGGCTCCTACATCTCGCGCATCGAACGCGACGTGGTGAAGATCCAGCCCATGGTGCTGCGCCTGGCCGAGGCGCTGGACGTGAGCGTGGACTACCTGCTGGTCTTGCGCGACACACCGCAGCGCGATGCCACCGGCACTGCGCTCTACGAGTCCACCCAGGACGAGCTGGTGGCCCTGCGCCTGCTACGCATGGTGATCGACGAGCTGCCGCCGGAAGATCGCGTGCGGCTGATCCACTACCTCATCAAGCAGACCGGCATCTACAAGGAAACCTTTCAGGCGCGGATGCAGGTTGCGGAACCCGGTTCCGGCGGGTGAGCGCGTGACTGCCTACTTCACCCTCACCACCACTGATGGACGCGCGGCGGTTGTCCCTGTGCCGCCTGGCCAGGATCGCTGGCTGATCGCGGTCAGGTACGTGCGTGCGTATTGCCCAAGCAGTGACTTCCTGGCCGATCTGCGGCCGGCGACGACTCAGGAAATCGCCGCGTTCCAGGCCGAACACCCCTACGCGCGCCTCGAGTGGTTGGCCGACGACCCTTGAGCGCCGGAACCGGGTTCCGGACGGCGACGGTACAGCCGCCACGATTGCCAAGGCCAACGCCACCACCTACTGGCTGAAGACCAATGACCACACCGACAAGCTCGACCGCGCCCAAGTCAGCGCACTGGCCAAGCAGGTGATCGACGGCAAGCTGAGCTGGCAGGAGGCGCAGTCCCGGCTGGACGACATGATCGACGCGGTTACTCTGCCAACCTTCGGTGCAGCCAACGGCGCTGCGGTGAAGGTGCCGGTGGCTGTGTCCGCCAAGCCCATGACTGAGCGCGCCAGCGATCCCTTGGACGAGTTGTTCGAGTAGCTGGCTAAGGCAACAACAAAGCCCCGGTGCATGGCAATGTGCATCGGGGCTTCCTGTATCCGCACCCATTGAAAGGAAATCCTATGGCTACGTACGACAACGCATTGGACAACGCCAAGATGCGCTCACAACGCAACGACGCGACCTACTTCATCTATCACCAGCCAGAAGCGTGGGAAAGCCGCGACATCGGCTGGCACTTCATCGATGAGACCGATTACATCAACGACATCTGTGCCATCGACGAGCAGACCGTCCGCTGCTCGGTGACGTGGGACGACGAGACGGGCTACTTCTCTATCGAGCAGTTTCGTCACTGGTGCTATTCAACCTGGCAAGATGAGTAGCTGCCATTCATAGAAAACTACCAGCCATGCCACGGTATCAAACGACGCCCCGCAGCATGGCCGGTGGTAACGAATTGGTGTGCGGCACCCCTGTGGTCGATGTGACAACACGTGAAACCAGGTGTATACTTCATGTCAGTTATCGGTCCTTGTTTCCCCAGTACAATGAAACTGACCAGGAGGTCCCAGATGAACGGTTTTCAGTCGATTGCCAGCAAGCTGTTCGACTATGAGGAAGGGCGGCTTAGTGAGGAGGAGACTTTGGCTCTCTTCCAGTCTCTGGTAGACAGTGGCATGATCTTGGAATTACAGGGCTCCCATCAAAGAACAGCACAAGCATTTATAGACGCTGGTCTGATCAGTTTCTCAGCCTCTGATGACGGGACTGACCCTTAGACAGTTGCGCTCTTGTCTGGCCACCAAGATAATGCGGGATCTTATTGCCGGAAACAAATCCGGCTTACCTGGATCGCTCCAGTCAATCCGCTCTATTATCCTAACGTGTGTCTATGTGAGGTGACTCATGCCAGATCTACCGGTCATATCTGATCCTACAGGTGCGATTGGTGCAGCCACAATCGCTGCAGTTGTCGCGTTTGTTACTGCATTGGTAACATCTTTCGTCACTTTTCGTAGTCTCAAGCTGCAACTGCGCGCAAATTACCGCGCGGGGTTAGCGCGGAGACAACTTGCAGCATGTGAGGCGGTCTGGGAGATTTTTGGCCCAACTTCAAGAACAGACGGTGAACATAGAGTAATTAGGGATTTTTATGCAGAGCTACCAGAGACACCCATTCTGGATGTTCCAGAAACTGAAGCATTCTTGGCCAAATTTCAAGAAACGTTCTCGTCGAAGGCCGGACTGTATCTGTCAGAGTCAACCAGAGACACACTGCATGATTTCCGCGATTGTTTGATCAAACTGAAAAACAAGCCTCAAGAAAATAACGGGAAACCCGAAGAGCGTATCTTAACCAGAGAGGAAGCGAATAAATTCCACGAGTTGAGGAAGGAAGCGAGATTGGCGCTGCGCAGAGAGGTTGGAACCATAAACCTGACTGTAGCAAGAGCTGAGTACACAGCCTACTGATCAAGTATCGAAGACATTTCCTATTCCATTTGCAGCCAACTGGTGGACTGAAGCGTAGTCTTCATACTCATCTTGCCAACCTGAATACCTGATAGATAGCCGTAATCGGCCAGCCAGCGGCTGGTCAATCTCGACCAAGTGCCCATCTGTCTTCACCAGGTCGGGCTCAACTCAAGATTGTAAATGGTTCGCGTCTCGAACCATTGTTCGTCGTGACGGAGGTCGGCTCTGCCGGCACCGAGCAGTCAGCTAGAAGTCAGTGTGAAACGAAGTGCGGATCTGCTCGTCCGCACACCCAAGTACGTGACCTTAATGATGAACGAATACGAAACAGCCATACGTGCTCTTCGACTGTACCAAGTACAGAAGCGGTGGCCAGATGAGTATGCTGATCCCGAGTTTCCTGAGTTTGAACCAAAGACCAAGGCAATGTATCTCTGCAAGATGTGCGCTCAGGAAGATGAAACGGCCATCGACTTAGGTGCTGGCCTGGAGGGCATTTCGTGTCAGAGATGTCATCACTGACCTGCAACCATCCTGAACTTCTCGTGTCAAATTGGTCGTTGTTCATGAGTGGTTGGACAGAGCGCTTAGTCCCTACCAGGTGCACATTAGCGACCGGGTAGACATCTGTCTGAGATGCCAGCAAGCCAGTACAACACCAAGTCATCATGAACATGCTGATCAGGATACTGGGCAGCAAAGATGAAAGCTGATCCTGATCCATTATGTAGACTGTACCAACGTTCAAAAACCAGTAACCCAGCAAGGAGGATCACCATGGGGAAGTTTACCCAGAAGGAACTATATGATCTGCTCAACAGGCCAGGCCCCCTGTGGCTAGTCGAGATTGACATGTCTGAAACCAACCTTACAGAAGTCAACCTAAGGGGTGCAAACCTAACAAGAGCCAATCTGAGAGGATCCGATCTAAGTAGAGCCAATTTATCAGAGGCTGACCTGCATGGAGCTGATCTGGAAGGAGCTAACTTAGCGCAGGCCAACCTAGCCGGCGCCAACCTAACACTTGCTAACCTTGCAGAGGCTGACCTATACGGAGCTAACCTGGAAGGAGCCAACTTAACGCAGGCCAACCTGACGGGAACCAACTTGACGGGAACTAGACCATAACAATGGGGCAATGCGCCAGCAAGCCAGTTTCACAAGGCAATTGCCGTATGTAGGCGACCACACCTACCCGGGTCACTTCAAGACAAAACGTCGTGTGCTTGTTGCTGCGCCTACAACAAGCGACGTAGCTCAGCTAGCGATTGTTGGGACTCAATTCAGCATCAATGTCTCTGCTTTGTTTGCGTTTACCACCCAGCTCTGCCCATCCATCACATCCACCGCCTCTATCGCTGGCACACCATCTACTTGTGGGCCACCCGGATGGGCGACGAGCGATTGTGTTACAGTAGACTCTGCATGACAGTCTACGAGAAACGCCCGGCTTGGCTTTCTGCGTCAACGAGCCGGGCGTCTGTTCCTGATACTGCCATGGACAGTTCATTCACGGGCGGCTACCACCTAGCCGAACATCTGCTCATGCCTAGAAGGCAGTCGCAGCACGAGTCGGAAAGAAGCGCTGGGTTGGCGGGATGTTTAGCGCATCCTGTGAAGCACGACATGGGCAGCAAGCCTGTGCCCCGCCGTTTGGGGCCACTCAAGGGATATACCACTGATCCTTACGTCATCCTTCCAGTGCCGGCAGTCAGGAGCAGCGGATGAGCAGGTGCCCACTGATCCGCGCCCTACAAGACCACATTGCGCACCTGTTTGACAGAAAGAAAGGAGGCGTGTAGAATTATCCATAGGCTCAGGTAATGGCATCGGAAGATGACCAAGGGACTCTCGTTTCTACGAGGTCTCATCTCATCCAAGAGACCACTACCTGTAGTGGTTGGTAAACACAATAGATACTACATATGGCGACGTAGCTCAGGCGGCCAGAGCGAGGGCTTCATAATCCCTAGGTCGGTGGTTCAAGTCCACCCGTCGCCACAGATGAAAGCCAACAGGGCGCCGATCACGGCGCCCTGTTGGCTTTAGACAAGCGACTGCTCACCCTGAGAGAGCGGGATCCTCTCAGTTTCAGCCACAGTGCAGATGGGGAGGGGTCTGAATCACGGATTGAACGGATTACGGGATTACACGGAGGGGAGCGTGCGCGGTGGGTTGCTCTGCGGCTCCGTGAAATCCGTTAATCCGTGGCAATCCGTGATGCAGATGGGGAGGCGGTGTGGCGCCTGCGCGACGAGCTGAAACAGGCGCCGCTGAGGCATGCGACGTGGGAATACTAACTGGCGCCATCGCCCATGGCACGCACCTTCGTCGGATGGAACGGCGACTGCCTCTCGATCCACCTCATGATGGCTGGCCTGAACAGCACAATGAACGGGCGCACCCAGCGCGTCGCCTTGCGCAGCATCGTCTGCCACTGTTCCAGCGTCAGGCGTTGATAGCGCAGGATCGCCTGGGTTTCTTCCGTATCGTACCAATCCAGATAGTAGGAGTCCAGATCGGGCGCGAAAAGGGTATCAGCAGGGGGGCGCAGGCCGACCGGGCGGAACACCGCGCCCACCAGCTCTCTGGTCCGCATTTGGCAGCCCTGCGCTTTGCCTCCGGCGATAAACCCTCTCTGGCCGGCCAGCTCGGCCGATCCCAGCAGGTTCTCAGCCGCCGACACCAGGGCATAGGCCACATCCAGATCGATGACCATCTCGCAGCGGGCCTCCAGCGGCATAGCGAAGAACACCTTGAGCATCGCGAACAGACTGGGGTAGTTCAGAGTCGTTGGCAGAACGCCCGCCAGGCGCAGAATGCAATAGCGCAGCCCAGAGGCCGCCACCAGGGCCTCTGCCTCGATCTTGCTCCTCGCATAGGCGTCCATGGGCGAAAGGGGATCGTCTGGTCGCACCGGGGGCGTGCGTTGCTGCGTAGATCCCATGACGCTGGCCGAAGAAACCAGCACCAGCGCAGGGCTCGCGGGGATAGCCCTCAATGCAGCGATCAGGTTGGCTGTTCCCCCCACATTGACGGCCTTGCATAGCTCGGGATGCGCGTCGCTGACCGGCGGCAGAATCGCGGCCAGGTGGAGCACTGCGTCCTGCCCCACAACGGCACGCGCGATGTCGTCCGCCTGCCGCAGGTCGCCCAGCATGACCTGGACTTGACGTGGGCGATATTGCCGCGCCAGCCTCTCGGTGCGCGGGTTCTGAACATCGAACACAGTTACCGTATGCCCGCGCTGCAAACATTCCTTGACCACCGCCAGGCCGATATTGCCAAATCCGCCGGTCACCAGGATGTTCAACCGTTTCTCCTTGAGCGCATGGGGATCATTCTAACTCCCGCATCACCGTATCCAGATCCTTGTCTCCCCGCCCGCTCAGGTTGACCAGGATCACGGCGTCTTTGCCCAACTGCGGGGCCAGCTTGACCGCCTCGGCCACGGCGTGGGCGCTCTCCAGCGCGGGGATGATCCCCTCCAGCCGGCATAGCATCTGGAACGCGACCAGCGCCTCGCCGTCGGTGGCGTAGCTGTACTGGCTGCGCCCCAGATCGCGCAGCCAGGCGTGCTCCGGTCCCACCGAGGCGTAGTCCAGCCCCGCGCTGACCGAGTGCGTCAGCGCGATCTGGCCGTCGGCGTCCTGCATGACAAAGCTCTTGGTTCCTTGCAGCACCCCCAGCCGGGCCAGCGCGGGATCAGCAAAGCGCGCCGCGTGCTGGCCCGATTCGATGCCATGCCCGCCTGCTTCCACCCCCACCAGATGCACCGCCTCGTCGGCCAGGAAGGGGTGAAAGATGCCGATCGCGTTGCTGCCGCCGCCCACGCAGGCCACGATCGCGTCCGGCAGCCGGCCTGGCCCGCCGCGCGTCGTATCCAGCATCTGGGCGCGCGCCTCGACGCCGATGACGCTCTGAAAATCCCGGACGATAGTCGGGTAGGGATGCGGCCCCAGCGCGGAACCCAGCAGGTAGTGGGTGGTGCGCACGTTGGTCACCCAGTCGCGGATCGCCTCGTTGATCGCGTCCTTGAGGGTCTTGCTGCCGCTGTCCACCCCGCGCACCTCCGCGCCCAGCAGCTTCATGCGGAAGACGTTGGGGGCCTGACGGGCCATATCCACCGTGCCCATGTAGACGATGCAGTCGATGCCCAGCAGCGCGGCCGCGGTGGCTGTGGCCACGCCGTGCTGGCCCGCGCCGGTCTCGGCCACGATGCGCTGCTTGCCCATGCGCTGCACCAGCAAGGCCTGCCCCAGCGCGTTGTTGATCTTGTGCGCGCCGCTGTGGGCCAGATCCTCGCGCTTCAGATAGATCTGCGCGCCGCCCAGATGCTGGCTCAGCCGGCGGGCATGGGTCAGCGGGGTGGGCCGGCCGACATAGGTGCGCTGCAGGCGCAGCAGCTCAGCCTGGAAGCCGGCATCGTTGCGCGCCAGCAGATAGGCGCTCTCCAGCTCCTCCAGCGCGGGCATCAGCGTCTCCGGCACGAAGCGGCCGCCATAGGGGCCAAAGCGCCCGCGCTCGTCGGGCCAGCGATAGGAAGCGAAGGTGGGATGAGTAGTCATACAAGTTCCTTATGCCGCGCAGGACTGACGCTCCTTGAGTCTACCGGCGGAGAGGGCCGGCGCGTCGAGGCTGGCTCCTGGGACGGGCCAAGGAGCGTCAGTCCTCGGTCCGCACAGGACTGACGCTCCTTGAGTCCATCGGCGG
>JAJTXO010001080.1 GCA_021463315.1 Caldilineales bacterium
CGGTTGTTAAAATGCCATCGGTGACACGCGTCGGTTGTATCCCGTATGTCACGCCTTCCGCACGTGCTCCGCATCACCCTTCCAGCATCAGCAAGAACGGCTTCTCCAGCGCTTCGCAGACCCAGCGCAGGAAGCGCGCGCCGTCCGCGCCGTCGATCAGGCGGTGGTCGTAGGTCAGCGACAGCGGCAGCAGTTGGCGCGGCTGCCATTGGCCGTCGACCCAGACCGGCTCCAGGCTGCCCCTGGACACGCCCAGAATGGCCACCTCGGGCGCGTTGACCAGCGGCGTAAAGCCGACGCCGCCGATGCCGCCCAGGTTGGAGATGGTGAAGCAGCCGCCCTGCATGTCATCCAGGCCCAGCTTGCGATCGCGCGCCTTCTGTGCGATCTGGCCCAGCTCCACGGCCAGTTGGATCACGTTCTTTTGATCCACATCGCGCAGCACCGGCACCAGCAGGCCGCGGTCGGTGTCCACCGCCACGCCCACATGCACGTATTGCTTGAAGACGATCTCCTCGCTGGCCATGTCGATGCTGGCGTTGAACTGCGGGAAGCGCTTCAGCGCGGCCGCGACCACCTTGAGGATGATCGCGGTGGGGGTCAGCTTGCCGCCGGCCGCCTCAACCCGCTTGCCATACTGGGCGCGCAGTTGCTCCAGATCGGTGATGTCGGCCTTGTCGAACTGGGTGACCATGGGCGTGGTAGGCCAGGACTGGCCCAGGTTGCGCGCGGTGGCGCGGCGCACGTTGCTCATCGGCTCCCGCTGCACGGGGCCCCATTTGCTGAAATCGGGCAGCGGCGCGGCTGTGAAGCTGGCCGGCCCGCGGCCGCCGGCCCCTACCCGCACGTGGGTTTTGACATCCTCCAGGGTGACGCGGCCAGCCGGCCCGCTGCCGGGCACCTCGGCCACCTCCACCCCCAGCTCGCGCGCGAAGCGCCGCACCGACGGCGCGGCCG
>JAJTXO010001081.1 GCA_021463315.1 Caldilineales bacterium
TCGCCCTCGAAGAACGCGCGCACCCGTTGCACGAAGAGCTGATCGCCCTCGCCGGTGAAGGTGTGGGGCTGGCCGGGGTAGGTAAAGCACTCCACATCCTTGTTCAGCGCCTGCAAGCGGCCGCACAGATCCTCCGACCAGGCCAGTGGCACCTGGTCGTCCTGGTCGCCGTGGTGGATGCTGACCGCGGCCGTCACCTGATCCAGGTAGTTGATGGGGGAGATGCGCTGCAACGCCTCGGCCGGCGGCGCCTCGTCCCACAGACCGCGCGCGCCGTTGGTGAACCAGAGGATGCGCTGATGGTTGAGCGTCTCGTCGCCGCTCATGCTGCCGTAGAGCACCGCCGCGTCCACCTCCGGGCTGACCGCGATCACCCGCTGGGCGATGCCCCCTCCCATGCTGTGGCCCCAGACGCCGATCCGCTGCGGGTCAGCCTGCGCCAGCGGACCCGGCCGCCCGCCCATCTTCTGCACCAGCGCGAGCAGGTTCAAGACGTCCACGGCCTGGCCGACGCGATAGTCCTCCGGCCCGCTGTCGGAGGGGGGCCAGTTGCGAAAGTTGGGGTGGATCACCAGATAGCCAGCCCGGGCCAGCGCGTCCGCGTAGCCGGTGGTGTAGGTCAGGGTGTTGTAGCGCGCCGGATCCACATAGCCGTGCAGCAGCAGCACCACGGGGAAGGGTCCCTCGCCCTGGGGGACGTTCATGAAGCCGTAGATGGTGAGGCCGTCGCTGGGGTAGGTGATCAGGGTGCGGGTGAAGGCGTTGGTCACAGCCAGCGTCTCGGCGACGTGCAGCTCGCCGTCGCCGTAGCTGCGGGCCGCCAGGCCGTCCACCGTCCACTGGACATAGGGGTCGGGCGTGGGCGATGGGGCGAGGGTGGGCGTTGCCGTTGGCGTGGCGGTCGCGGTCGGCGACGATGTGGCGGTCGCCGTGGCGGTGGGGGTGTGC
>JAJTXO010001082.1 GCA_021463315.1 Caldilineales bacterium
GGCATGCCGCAGATCGAGGTCACTTTCGACATCGACGCCAACGGCATTCTGCACGTCAGCGCGCAGGACAAGGCCACCGGCAAGCAGCAGAGCGTGACCATCACCGCCAGCACCAACCTGAACAAGGGCGAAGTCGAGCGGATGGTGCGCGAGGCTGAGATCAACAAGGCGACCGACGAGCGGCGCAAGAAGCTGATCGAGGCCCGCAACGAGGGCGACGCGCTGGCCTACAGCGTCGAGCGCAGCCTGCACGACCTGGCGCAGGCCGGCAAGATGGGCGACAGCGATCGCCAGGCCATCGAGCGTCTGGTGGCCGAGCTGCGCGCGGCGGTCAAGGGCGAGGACGCCAACGCCATTCGCCAGGCCATGGAGCAGGTGCAGCAGGCCAGCTATCGCCTGAGCGAGCAGGCCTATCAGCAGCCCGGCGCCAACGGCAGCAACGGCGCCAGCGGCGGCCATCACAGCGCCAACGACGCCAGCGGCCAAGAGGATGTGGTCGAAGGTGAGTTCCGCACCGTCTAAAGCATGTCGTTTGTATCATCTCAAAAACCGGGGTCGAGACTTCCGAAGTCTGCGCAGGTGTGTTCAAAACGGGCCCACAGTCCATAAGACTTCGGAAGTCTTCCCCAATCTTCGGTCGCACTGGTCTGAAAAGTAACTCGTTTCGGAAGAATGCTCACTGAACGAGCGCGGCGATTGATCTATAGTGGCATCCACGAAGAGATGAGATGTGTGGCGAGTCTCTGAGGATTGCAGATGATTGTGTGGGTGTGTAGCGAGAAAGACCGTCCTGCGGGACGGTCTTTCCGCGCCCAGCCACCCCACCCCCCCCCACCGCTCGGGCCGGTCTCCGACCGAGCCCGCCCAACCACCCCCACCGCTCGGGCCGGTCTCCGACCAAGCCCGCCCAGCCACCCCACCCCCACCGCTCGGGCCGGTC
>JAJTXO010001083.1 GCA_021463315.1 Caldilineales bacterium
GGGTAGTCGCGTGCGCGCTATGGCTGGATCGACATGCCGTCCACCACCTCGCCGGCGAAGCCGTTGGCCGAGCCGTCCCAGTACATGCTGAAGGTGCAGGTCGTGGTGCTGCCCAGGCTGCCGGGCGTGCAGATGAAGATATCGGCGCCGTCGCCGCTGACGCCGCTGACGCTGAACGCGCCCAGCGTGGTCAGGTAGATGGCGCCGGTGGCGTCGTCGATCCAGGCGCCGATGATATCCTCGTTGCTGGTGGTGTTGAGACCCACGTCAGAGCCGTCGAAGTAGAGCGACCATGTGCCGCTGGTGACCGTGCCCAGGGCTGTGGGCGTGAAGAGGATCAGGTCCTCGTCGCCGCCGCTCAGGCCGGGGACGGTGAAGCCGCCCTCGGTGCTGAACAGCAGGCGGCCATCAGGCAGACGCACCACGGCGTCGATGTCTTCGGTGTTGGTGGTCAGCCCCACGTCGGAGCCGTCGAAGTAGAACTCGAAGGCGCCCGCGGTGGTGCTTCCCAACGAGGTCGGCACGAAGCGCACCAGATCCGAGTCATCGACAGTGCCCAGCGAGCCGATGCTGGCCGCGCTGGCCAGGCTCAGCAAGATGCTGCCATCGGACAGGCGTTGGAAGGCGTCGAGGTTGGCGCTGATGCCCACGTCGGACCCGTCGAAGGTGAGGGACCAGGCCGCGCTGCCGCTGTCGTAGGTCAGGATGTCCTCGTCGGCAAAGCTGACGCCGCCGGCGGTTCCGTCAGAGTTGGAGCTGAGGTAGAGCACATCCGCGCCGGGGATCGGCGTCGGCGTGGCCGTAGCGGTGGGCGACGGCGTGTTGGTCGGCGTGGCGGTGGCCGGTGGTGTGTTGGTCGGGGTCGCGGTGGCCGGCGGCGTGTTAGTCGGCGTCGCGGTGGCCGGTGGTGTGTTGGTCGGGGTCGCGGTGGCC
>JAJTXO010001084.1 GCA_021463315.1 Caldilineales bacterium
CCCGTAGATCAGCCGTCGCGAGGAGACCCGCGCGATGCCGACGACCAGGCCCAGCACGATGGCCAGCGCAAAGGAGATCAACGTGACCCGGATGGTGACGCCGACGCCCTTCAGTAGGGCCGAGAAGATGACCTCGTAGTCAGGATCGGTGAGCAACACCCAAAGGAAAACGAGGCCCAGAATCACCGCCGCCACCAGCCAGAGCGGCGTGCGCGCCCAGGCGCTGCCAGCGCGCGGCGCGCGCGAGGGGGATGGAATGTTGGGAACGATTTCTGTGCTGTGCATAGCTTGTTCCTGCTGAGGGCGGACCCTTCCCTGTTCTGAACCGAAAGACTTCGGAAGTCGCCGCATCCGGGATGAACCTGGCCTTTCACCCGAAACTGCATCTGTGAGTGCTGCGGCGACTTCCGAAGTCTTGGGTTGAGCAGCTACGGAGGATCAGAAAAAAGGGCGATGCGTGGCCAAAACCAGCCACGCATCGCTATCGACCAAATACCACGGGATCCCCATTGGCCAGGTCACGTTACCAATGGGACGACGGGGCTACTGGCCGCCGTAGAGGAAGAACCACTTGCGATTGAGATGGTCGAAGAAGCCATCCTCTACCATGCTGGCGATGGCCGCGTCGAAGGGGGCGGCCAGATCGCTGCCCGGCTGGAAGATGAAGCCGAAATCCTCGCTGGCCAGCGGATCGCCGATCACCTCCAGCTTGTCTGGGTTGGCGGTGATGTAGCCGGTGCTGGAGGCCTTGTCCATCAGCACCATGTCCACATCGCCGTTCAGCAGCGCCTGCACCGCCGCGCCGAAGGTGTCGAACAGCATGATGCGCGGGTTGCTCTCGTCGCCGTCCAGCACCTCGTAGACCGCGGTGTAGAAGTTGGTGGTGCCAGCCTGCGAGCCGATCAACAGCTCAGGATCGGCCGCGAACTCG
>JAJTXO010001085.1 GCA_021463315.1 Caldilineales bacterium
CCCGCCGCTGTCATGCTGAGGTCCGCCGAAGCATCCCCCGCCGCTGTCATGCTGAGGTCCGCCGAAGCATCCCCCGCCGCTGTCATGCTGAGGTCCGCCGAAGCATCCCCCGCCGAAGCATCTTTGCTCATAGTTGTTTCTCCTGACTGTGTGTTGCTCTGCTGCCAGACCAGATCGGCCAGCCGGCGGCAGATATCCTTGACGATGGCGTCGGGCACGCCGTCCGTGGCCTGCGACTGCAGACGCATGTCGATTTGATCGTTGACGTAGTCCACAGCCAGGAACTGGCCGTCAGCGGTCAGGGCGATCTCGGTCGAGAAGAGGTGCAGACGCGAGACGCTGGCGATGCGCACCGCCATGTCGAAAAGCTCGCCCAGGCGCAGTGCCACCACTTCGTCGGACCGAACGGGGCGGAAGATGTGCGTCTTGGGCGGCCACCAACTGGCGTAGATCTCGCCCAGACAGTAGATCAACCGAAACCAGGCTGGCTGGCCGTCGATCTCGGCCGGTGTGACGTAGGCCTGCAGCAGGTATTTGTCGTGAGGAAACTGTTGGCGGGCCTGGGCCACCTGTTCGGCTGAGGTGGCCTCGACGATCACCCCCTCGCCGCCGCCGCCGTTGGCTGGCTTGATGGCAAAGACCGGCCCCAGCGGGCTCAGATCGAGATCCGGCAGCGCCGGCTGATCGACATAGGGGGAAAGAATGATGCTGTAGGGCGTGTGCAGGCCATGCGCGATCAGCTCCAGATGCATGGTCGCCTTGTCAGCCGTGTAGGTCTCCCGTTCGTGGGGATTGATGCGAAAGACGCCATGGCTGCGCGTCCAGTCGACGATCTTGAGGAAGGCTGGGTCGGTGTCCGCGGCCCGGTTCATGAACGTGTGAAAGCTCAGCTCCCCATCCAACAGCGCCTGATAGGCTGCGTCCAGGGT
>JAJTXO010001086.1 GCA_021463315.1 Caldilineales bacterium
ATGTGGCATTTCAGAAGAAGCGCTGATCGTGGTAGAATGTGGATGAATCACAACTGACAGCATGAGGTACGAGTTATGACCACAACATTGTCGATATCTGAAGCGGCCGCCACCTACGGCACTGCGGTCGCCGACTTGCAGCAGCCGCTTATCTTGCAGCAACAAGGCCAACCGCTGGCGGTTATGGTCTCCTTCGAAGAATACCAGCATTGGCGCGCGTTAGCTGCCGACGAGGCGCAGCGCCGCATAGCTGGCTGGAGAGCACTCGAGGACCTGCTCACAGAACTACATCGACGCCCCAGCGACTACACAGCCGAACAAATCGAGGCGGAAATCAGCGCTGCACGGGTAGAGGTCAGAAAGGCGCGTGATGCCCGTCGCCGTGGTCATTGACACCAACGTCTGGGTCTCTGCGTTCTTGAACCCTGACGGTTTCCCGGCGCGCTTGATCCTGGCCGGCAAGACCGGCAACTTTTCGATAGTCAGCTCATTGCCGTTGTTGGACGAGCTGCAAGAAGTCCTGCTAAGACCCAGGATCATGAGGATACGCCGCGCGACGCCAGCCGATGTTGAGATTTTCATGGCCGGAGTAGCCGCCGTCGTGCAATTGGTTCCAGTTTCAGGTGACCTGAGCCTTTGCCGTGACCCCGATGATGACATCATTCTGGAAACAGCGCTGCGCGGGGACGCCACCGTTGTGGTAAGTCGCGACGAAGATGTGACCCGTGATCTGGACCTGACCAATGTTCTGCGTGCGCGAGGGATCGAAACCATCACGGTGCAACGCTTACTCGATCGCCTGCAACTGGATGTTGCCTGACCAAGATGCCATGCCCGACCTCGCCATCCGCGTGGAGAACCCCTGTCCTGAGCCTGGCCGAAGGATCAGCAAACTCCACCCTGAGCTTTCAGCCAGGGCAG
>JAJTXO010001087.1 GCA_021463315.1 Caldilineales bacterium
CGTGCGCAGGTATGTTTAGGCGTAACTCGTAACGAGTAACTCGTAACTGGGAATGGTGCGAATCGTGCGCAGGTATGTTTAGGCGTAACTCGTAACGAGTAACTCGTAACTGGGAATGGTGCGAATTGTCCGTCAGTATGTTGAATCGCCGTTCGCACGCATTTCATGATAAGAATGGCTTCTCGCGATTCCGGGTTACGTGTTACGCATTACGCATTACTAACTCATCGAACAGCCAACCTTCAGAACCCCTCACTGCCCATGTCTCAAGTACCCACCGAATACTACCTGATTCTGTCGGCGATCATCTTCATCATTGGCGCGCTGGGCGTGTTGATGCGGCGCAACGCGCTGATCATCTTCATGTGCGTGGAGATGATGCTCAACGCGGTCAACCTGTCGCTGATCGCCCTGGCCCTGCAGTTCGGCCAGCTCACGGGCCAGATCGTGGCTTTCTTCGCCATGGCCGTGGCCGCGGCCGAGGTGGCCGTGGGTCTGGCCATTGTCATGGCCTACGTCCGTCACCGCGACACCATCGACATCGACGATATCCATCTGCTGCAAGGCTGAGTCGGTAATCAGATCGGAAGTCGGAAGTCAGAAGTCGGAAGTCAGAAGTCAGAAGTCAGAAGTCAGAGACCACCGATAACTGATAACTGATAACTGATCACCGATTACCGATCACCGATCACCGATCACCGATCACCGAGCCGATCACCGATCACCGCTCCGGAGTTCTCATGCTCAATTTCGCCTGGCTCATTTTCGTCCCACCCCTTGCCGCGCTGCTGGTCAACCTGTTTTTCGGGCGGCGCCTGGGCAGGGCCGCGGTCGGTTTCCTGGGTGCGGCCGCGGTGGGGCTTTCCTTCCTGGTGGCCGTGGCCATGCTGATCGGCCTGTGGCGGCTGCCG
>JAJTXO010001088.1 GCA_021463315.1 Caldilineales bacterium
TTCCGGGTTACGAGTTACTCGTTACGAGTTACGCCTCCCCGGAATCCCGGACCCAATTCCCTCCATTCCGGGTTACGAGTTACTCGTTACGGGTTACTCGTTACGAGTTACGCCTCCCCGGAATCCCGGACCCAATTCCCGCCATTCCGGGTTACGAGTTACTCGTTACGTGTTACGCCTCCCCGGAATCCCGGACCCAATTCCCGCCATTCCGGGTTACGGGTTACTCGTTACGAGTTACTCGCAACCCAACTCTCCCCAGAAAGGACACCCCCCATGAGCAGCAAACAATGGTCTACTCCTCCTGCGATGCAGATCGACCCGAAGAAACGGTACACGGCCACCATCACCACCAATCGGGGCGATATCGTCATCGCTCTCTACCCGCAACAGGCGCCCAAGACGGTCAACAATTTCGTCTTTCTGGCCAAACAAGGCTTCTACGACGGCGTCACCTTTCACCGGGTGATCCGCGACTTCATGATCCAGGGGGGCGACCCCACCGGCATCGGCTCGGGCGGCCCCGGCTATGGCTTCGAGGACGAAGTGCGCAACAACACGCTCAAGCATGAGGCGGGCGTGCTCTCCATGGCCAACGCTGGGCCCAACACCAACGGCAGCCAGTTCTTCATCACCCACTCGCCGCAGCCGCATCTGAACGGCAAGCACACGGTTTTCGGCAAGGTGAGCAGCGGCATGGATGTGGTCAACAGCATTCGCCAGGGCGATGTGATGACGTCGGTCACCATCGCGGAGCAATAGCTGGAGGCAACCGTTCAGCCGTCGGTGCCTGACCGCTGGTTTCGATACGGCGGCCTACTCAACCAGCGGTCAAGCGCCGGCGTCTGAACAGACCCGCGGTGCCTGACCGCTGGTTTCGATACGGCGGCCTACTCAACCAGCGG
>JAJTXO010001089.1 GCA_021463315.1 Caldilineales bacterium
CGACGCTTGGCAGCCTGGAACAACCCGTTCAGTGCTTCGAGAAAGCCGTTGGTCTGGCGCGTCTGAGCCCACGCGACGATACCTTCGAGGTGACGGCGAGCGAGCGCAGCGACCTCCTTCATCGGCTCGAGCTTCGAGCGCATCACGCAGCCGCACCAGTGCTTCAGTGCATCGCGCATGACGTTGATCTGCTTGCGATCGAGGATCGCGCGCAACCGCTCCTTGTAGGCCCAGGCGCGTGCCGTGCACGTCAGGCGCGGCGCACGAATCAACGCGTGCAACGCCGCGCCCGCTGTAGTGCTGAGGCTGAAGGCGTCCTTCAGCAGCGTCCAGCGCATGCCCTTGAGCGTGGCGCGCAACACCGGGTCGGTGCGCTGCTCGATGCGCCGCGTCTTGTCCACGGCAGCGTTGGCGTGCCAGGCGACGTGAAACTTGTCGAACGTGACGCGCGCATTGGGCAGGCTTCGGGCGCAGCCCTTGATGAAGGCCGGCGACATGTCGATGCTTACCGAATCGATCTGCTCGGGCGGGCAGCCGTGCGCGGCCAGCTCGTCGGCGATTACTGCAACGGTTGCGGCGTCGCGCCCCTCGGTGACGGCGAGGACGCGCCGCTCGTCGGCGTCGGCCGCCAGCGTGATGTAGTCGTGCCCTTTGGCGCGCGAAGTCTCGTCGATGGCCAGCGCCTTGACCTGGCTGAAATCGGCTTGCTCGAACGCCAGCTCGACGTAGCGCTCGCAAATGGTCAGCGCCTGATACGACGAGATGGCGCAGATGCGCGAGACTGCTGCAAACGGCATCTGACGCGCCAGCATCAGCACCAGCGCTTCGAACAGCAGCGTGAAGCCGGAGAGTTTGCCGGCGAACGGCGGCGTGACCTGGAGTACCGATCCGTCGGGCAGC
>JAJTXO010000109.1 GCA_021463315.1 Caldilineales bacterium
AAAGACACCTCAGTCGATAGCCGAGGAGATGCTGGCCGAACAACTGGCTTCGCAGCCTGCAACTTCCGACAACAGCCGCGAGAAGGTCCGCGCCGCCCTGCGCACGGTTGGGCTTTTGAGCGAGGTGAGCCCTGCGTTGCGCGCCCGCGCCAACTCGACCGTGCATCTGGCCGATGTCGAATCCTCTCTGCGGCGAGCCAGCGGCGCATCCTTGAGCGATATCATTCTGGAGCAGCGAGGGCCGCGGCAGTGAGCCATTTCTACCTGGATGCCAGCGCAATAGTCAAGCGCTACAGTCCAGAGGCTGGCAGTTCATGGATCCGAGAACTGAGCGAACCCAGCGCAGGGCATGTGCTCATGTTGGGCGAGATCGCTCTCGCCGAGGGTGCGGCCGCCTTTGCCGCCAAACATCGCGCGCCTTCAGGCATTACCCGGCGAGAACGGGACGACGCAGTCGCACTGTTTCTCAGCCACTGCGCTTCTGAATACGAGTTAGTCGCCATCAACCGCGCCATTATCGACCGTGCAGTCGGTCTGACCCAGAACCATAAGCTACGTGCTTACGATGCCGTCCAATTGGCCGCTGCCCTGACTGCCAACGATGCCCTGGTCACTGCCGATCTATCACCGCTAATCTTCGTCGCAGCCGACAACGATCTGTTGGCGGCCGCGCGCGCCGAAGGCCTTGCTGCTGACAACCCCAACCTGTATCCTTGACTATCCGGCAACCTGCTTTACGGGGAGCATCCCAACCTGTTAGCTGGCCGGCGATTGCTATGGCGTGTCCCCCGCGCCTGCCGGCGATTCTGGGACGCCACGTGGTGGGCCGCGTGGCCTCGTGGGGCCAGGAGCCAGCCGCTTCGCCGTGGGCATACTTTGAGCTTACGCAAAGCCGCCAGGAGCGCCAGACATGAGCCGTCGAGGTGAAGGACAAGCTCAAGGCAAGCGGCTACTCTCTCTCCGGCGGCCAGCAGCAGCGTCTGTGTATCGCCCGCACCATCGCCATCAAACCTGAGATCATCCTGATGGACGAGCCTTGCTCGGCGCTGGACCCCATCGCCACCCTGCGCATCGAGGAACTGATGAAGGAGCTGATGGAGCGCTACACCATCATCATCGTCACCCACAACATGCAGCAGGCCGCGCGCGTCTCTGACTACACCGCCTTCTTCACCGTGACGCCGGACCGTACCGGCTATCTGGAGGAGCTCGGCGTGACCAAAGGGATGTTCACCAGCCCGCACAGCAAGATCACCGAGGACTACATCACCGGTCGCTTTGGCTAAACCTGCACTGTGAGGTATCATTGTTCCCGGACCGCGTTCACGGCAACTATCTGATTCCGCGTTTGCAGCTACACCAGGAAGAACCGCCCACAGCTAAAGGAACCCCCCCATGTTACGCTCTGGCTTTGACCAACAACTCGACAAGCTCAAGGAAGACATTCTGGCCTTGGGCAGCATGGTGCAAGAAGCGCTGCTGGAGTCCATGGAGTACCTCAAGGCGCGGGACATCGCCGCCAGCAAGAAGCTAATCAAACGCGATCGCATCATCGACGACAAGCGCTATGCCATCGAAAGCGACGCGCTGGCCATGATCGCCATGCAGCAGCCCATGGCCGGCGACATGCGCATGATCGCCGCCACGCTGTTCATCGTCAACGAGCTGGAACGGATCGGCGACTACGCCAAGAGCCTGGGCCGGGTCAACGTGCGCATCGGCGATGAGCCGCTGATGAAGCACTTGATCGACCTGCCGCGCATGGCCGAGCAGGCCGAAGCCATGCTGGGCCGCGCGCTGCACGCCTTCGTCACCGGCGATATCAACCTGGCCCATCAGGTGATCCGGGAGGACAGCATCGTCGACGACCTGTACGACCAGGTCTATGCCGAGCTGATGACCTTGATCATGCAGGATGTCTCCAAGATCCGTCAGGCCAACCTGCTGCTGATGGGCGCGCACAACCTGGAGCGGGCCGCCGACCGCTGCACCAACATCTGCGAGCGGGTGATCTACTCCGTCACTGGCAAGCTGATCGACGCGGGGTGGGAAGAGGACCTGGCGTAGGGGGCAACGAGAGTTCCAGAGCCGGAAGCGCCAAATATGTGGATCCGATGGGACATGGTACAGTCGCCTGATGTTTTCATCGTAGCCTCGGGAATCGATCCTCCTCGATGATCCGCTATACATAGCGTCTACAAGGCAAGCAAGAAAGCCCTGAGCAAAGTCAAGAGGCTGGCTCTGCTAAATGAACAATTCATCACAACGATGGTCATGTATCATCTCAATAGATTGGGAAAGACTTCCGAAGTCCTATGGACTGTGAGCCCGTTTTGAACAAACCTGCGCAGACTTCGGAAGTCTCGACCCCGGTTTATTGAGATGACACCTGGTTTCCATCATTTGTTTTCCATGTGCTGACCGAGCGTCTTGAGTTCAGGAGGAACGTTGCCTGTCGTCACGACGCCCAACGTTCTGGGCGTAAACTGCGGTGCGCAGCGCCGTCCGCTGCATGCTGTTGTTGGGCGGCTTGCTCACTGGCTTTCCCGCTTGCACGGATGCCATACCCCTCCGGCTCCTCTCTGAAGAGCAACTGCTGATGCGCGCCTTCCGTGTACGGCACCCACTGCCGCTCTGCGAGAACCCGGGTGATGTCTGACTCCTCACCTGCGGCGCTGGCGATAGCCTTGAAGTCAAGAAGGTTCAGGATATGAGCCGTGATCGGTCGCTTGGCGTCCCAGAAGACGAAAGCCGACCAGAACTCCCGCGCAGGCTCCGATTGCACGAGATCGTGCAGCACCTGGCATTCCCGCTCGGACTGGCAGGAGAAGAAGTAGCATGTGTCATCCAGGACTACGGGCTGCCCTTCAAGAGGAGGAACCTTGACGAACTCCAGCTTCTTGTACAGGCCCGATATGGCGACCTTCCAAGGTGAGAAGGAATACTCCCCGACTCCGAAGATTGAAAAGCGAGGACGATTGCGGTAGATAGAACTACCGCGTCTGTCGAGAAGCGCACCATTGGTCAAGAGATACTGCCACGCTTTCGGCGCGGAACGCTGGAGATCCTCTGGTGACGCGCCCATTGTTCTGTGCGGCACGAGCAGCCACTTTCGTGGCGATCGGTTTCTAGCGAGATCCGAACTCTTCAGCAGGGGGAAAAGGACTTTAGGTTCAACGTCGACTCGTTGTCCCATCCCGTTCTCATACCCAGTGTCCGTTTGAATCAGCTCGAATACGTTGCTACAGTCGTGCTTGATTCCGGATCGCCATCCCGAGAGGCCACGCCCTAAGAGATCCTGCCGCCGGTCATAGAGGCGCACATCAGCAACGAGATTAGCATCTCGCAGCCCGAACACTGTATCGGGGTCCGTACTTTGTAGTGAACCATAATCGCCGCACGCCTTTGAGCTCGCACCTGGTTGGAATCTCATCACCAAGAGGCATGCGTCCACTGACGCGCCAAAGTGCGAGTGGGCGTCAATGCGGCGCACCTCAGCAGAGGCTACCGGAAGACCCTGTGACCACACGTAGGAGAGAACCTTTCGGGCGACAGATGTCTTGCACAGTACCGCTACCATTCCTGGCGCATCGGCGAGCCATTGAACGTTCTTGCGGAGCATCCACTCTGATATATCGAAGTTCGACTTGCCAGTGAGCGCTTCGATACCTCGCAAGTTGTCACCATTTGATTTTGCGGGGAGATTGGCACTGCCCAATGAGCCGAGGGTCGCGTTCGTTACCCAAGGGGGGTTGCCAACGATGAGGATCGGCTTTGGTAACCTTGCGACAACGTCCGCCCAGTTCGTGTCGAAGAAATCCCCCTGTAGGATCTGGACCTGCTTGTCACGTTTGATGCTGTTCGTGGCGCGCACCGCCTCTCGAACGTGAACCGCGTCCTGGTCCACGCCGAGGAAATGGCAGGCGCTGGGGAATGCCTCCAGAGCCGCTACGAGGAACGCGCCACGCCCACAGGTTGGCTCGATGACGGAAGCAGGGGAAAACCCGGTGCGTTGTATGACCGCACAGACAGCGCGAGCAAGGGGCATCGGCGTCTGGAAGTCTCCGAACTCGACTTTAGCGTTCATTCCTCTTGCCATCGCTACTTAAGCCTTATGACGCCGGACACTGTACCCGCTTGGTCGATTACGCGCCGATACTGAAGCCTCCACTGAAGTGCGTTGGAGATCGTGAGATATCCAACCTCCGGCCGCGTCTTGAGCAGTTCGTCAGCGATGTTCCCTGCTTCGATCTCGTCAACCGGGAGCATGCGTTCCTGCATAAAGGCGAGCAGGTCGTCCTTGTTCCCTTGGTTGTCAAGAATCTTGCGAATCCCTGTAGTGGTCTGGAAATCTGCAGTCCGTTCCTGTTCCACGTAAATGACGTGTTGGACGTCCAGATGCCCCGTTGAGTTCGTGGGGTCGTCGGTCTTGTCGTACACGAAGACCAAGACCGAATATCCAAGTCCGAAGATCTTCTGCCTGGCAGACTTGTAGGGACACGACGACTGCGGCTGCTTGACGCTCGTAACCTTCATGTCCACATCGAGTTCCGGAAAATCGACCCCTTGGGCGGATGAACCTTCTTGGAAATCGAAGCGGTCTCGAAGGTGCTCCCGAAACTTATGCTCGAAGTAGGTGCCGACGGCCTTGCCGTCGGTTACGCCGAACAGTGTAGGTTCACGATGTGCCGATTGCAGCGCGGCGAACGCCGTTGCCTCGGCCTTAAGGTCTGTCAATGTCAGCTTCGGTTTCATGATCTCCTGTCCGCCCAACTACTGATTCGCGGGAATGCCGATCGCTATATCCCGCTGCGTCTCTATTCCGCGTTTCATCGCTCTGCGGGGCGTTAGGCGGAATGCTCGCCACGAGGCCAGATAACCGACGTCTGGCCATCGCTCAGCCATTCTATTGCGAGTCGCATCCCTTGTCAAACGCCATAAAAAAATACAACCGCCCGCATGGTCCTGCCATGCGGGCGGTTTTCGTTGGCTCAGCCGCGCTGTTCCATCGGCAGATAATCGCGCAGCCAGACGCCGTCGTAGATCTGGCGCGGACGGGCGATCTTCTGCTCAGGGTCGGCGATCAACTCGCGCCACTGGGCCAGCCAGCCGGCCGCGCGGGGAATGGTGAACATCACCGTGAACATGCTGTCGGGCAGGCCGATGGCGCTGTAGATGCAGCCGGTGTAGAAATCGACGTTGGGGAAGAGGTGGTGGTCGATGAAGTAGCTGTCCTGCAAGGCCACGCGCTCCAGCTCCAACGCCACATCCAGCCGCGCCGTCTGGTCGCTGGCCGCGATCACCTCATGGGCCAGCTTTCTGACCAACGCGGCGCGCGGGTCATAGGTCTTGTACACCCGATGGCCGAAGCCCATCACCAGCCGCCGGTCCCGCTTGGCCGCCTCGATGAAGGCCGGCACGCGGCTGGGATGGCCGATTTCGTCCAGCGTCGCCAGCACCCGGCTGGTGGCGCCGCCATGCTTGGGGCCGCGCAGCGCGGCAATGGACGCGGCCACGGCCACGAAGGGATCGGCGAGCGAGCTGCCCACCATGCGCATGGTGGTGGCCGAAGTGGACTGACCATGGTCGGCATGGAGGATGAAGAGGATGTCCAGCGCTCGCTCGTAGAGCGGATCGGCGCGGTAGCCCTTCTCCATGCGCTTGAACATCATGCGCAGAAAGTCGCCGGTGTAGGTCGGATCATCGGCCGGATAGACGTAGGGCCGACCCTGCGAATGCCGGTAGGCAAACGCGGCGATGGTGGGCATCTTGGCGATCAGGCGCCGGATCTGCAGCTCAACCGAGGTCGGATCCGAGACATTGCGCGCGTCGAGGTAGAAGGTGGACAGCGCCGAGATCACGCCGATCATGATCCCCAGCGGATCGGCGTCGTGGGGGAAGCCGTTGATGAAGGTGAGGATGTTCTCGTGCAGCAGGGTGTGATGTTTGATGTCATACTCCCACTGGTCATACTCCTCCTGCGTCGGCAGCTCGCCGTAGATCAGCAGATAGGCCGTCTCCAGGAAGTTCGACTGCTCGGCCAGTTGCATGATGGGAACCCCGCGGTAGCGCAAAATGCCCTGCACGCCGTCGATCTCGGTGATCGCGCTGCGGCACGAGGCGGTGTTGAAGAAGGCTGGGTCATAGCTCATCACACCGAAATCGTCCGCGGCCACCTTGATCTTGCGCAGATCGTTGGCCCGGATCTTGCCATCGGTGATGGCCAGCTCGTAGACCTTGCTGGTGCGGTTGTCGGTGATGGTCAGGCTGCCGCCGGCCTGCGGCGTGTGCAGCGGGGCCGTGGCGCCGGTGTTGCGCTGCCCGATGGGCCGATAGTCGCGCGCCTCTGGCCCGGCATAGTACTCAGCGGGCCGCGAGATGCGCTGCTCCGGGTCCACCAAGCCCTCGCGCCATTGAGCCAGCCAGCCCACCGTGCGAGGAATGGCGAACATCACCGTGAACATGCTGGTGGGCAGCCCCAGCGCCTGGTAGATCACGCCGCTGTAGAAATCGACGTTGGGATACAGCTTGCGCTCCACGAAATACTCGTCGTTCAGCGCGATGGTCTCCAGCTCGGTGGCGATGTCCAGCAGGCGGTTGCGGCCAGTGACCTCGAACACCTCGTAGGCGATGCGCTTGATGATGCTGGCGCGCGGATCGTAGTTCTTGTACACCCGATGGCCAAAGCCCATCAGCCGGCGATCGCCCCGCTTGACGCTCTGGATGAAATCGGGAACGCTGGAGACGTGGCCCACCTCGTTCAACATGCGCAGCACGGCCTCGTTCGCGCCGCCGTGCAGCGGCCCAAACAACGCCGAAGCGCCGGCTGCCACAGCCGCGTAGGGGTCGGCATAGGTGCTGCCCACCACCCGCACCGTGCTGGTGGAGCAGTTCTGCTCGTGGTCGGCGTGCAGGATGAACAACACCTCCAGCGCCCGCTCCAATATCGGGTTGGGCTGGTAGTTCTCCTGCTGCATCTTGAACATCATGCTCAGGAAATTGCCGGTATAGCTCAGCTCGGCGTCGGGATAGATGTAGGGGAAGCCCATGGAGTGGCGGTAGGCAAAGGCCGCCAGCGTGGGCATCATCCCCATCAGCCGCAGCGTGTGACGATCGACCACCTCGGGATCGTCCACATGATGGGCGTCAGGATAGAAGGTGGACAGCGCCGCCACTGTGCCCACCAAGGTGCCCATGGGATGCGCGTCGTAGCGAAAGGCGTTGAGGAAATTGCGGATGCTTTCATGCACCATCGCCTTGTCTTTCACCGCGTTCCGCCACGCGTCCAACTGCATCTGGGTCGGCAGCTCGCCAGCCAGCACCAAGTAGGCGGTTTCCAGGAAGGAGGAGTGCTCAGCCAACTGCTCGATAGGATAGCCGCGATAGCGCAGAATCCCCCTGTCGCCGTCGATATAGGTGATCTTGCTGCGACAAGAGGCCGTGTTGAGGAAGGCCGGGTCGTAGGACGTCAGTCCGCGATCCTCCGCGTGGGTCTTGATCTGGCGCAGATCCACAGCGCGGATCGTGCCATCGGTAAGCGGAAAGTCATAAGACTGGTCAGTGCGGTTGTCGAGAAACGTCAATGTATCGTTCGGCATTGGGGGTCTCCTGGGTCGGAATGGGCGGAAGATCATCGAACAGCCAACAGCGACGCGGCTAGGCCCATAGGATACCCCAAAGACACGAAGTTGCCAACTTTGCTGCAAAGTTGGCAACTTTCCAGGACTCAGACATAATGGCAGGCGACAATCGATCCCACTCAAGTCACCGTCAAGAGTCCTTGCGCACTGCCACCACGAGACAGACAGGAGACACGATGCTCACACCGCAACCCACCGCGGGCGACACCGCCTGGTTTGTGCATGACCGCTTTGGCATGTTCATCCACTGGGGGCTGTATGCCCTGCCCGCCCGCCACGAGTGGCTGCTGACCACCGAGAAGCTCGATCCCGCAGCCTACGCCGCGCGCTATCTGCCGCGCTTCAACCCCACCCGCTATGACCCCCGTGCCTGGGCGCGCACCGCCCGCGCGGCCGGGATGCGCTACGCCATCCTGACCGCCAAACACCACGAGGGCTTCTGCCTGTGGGACACAGCCTTCAGCGACTACAAGGCCACCAACACCCCCTACGGCCAGGACCTGGTGGCCCCCTTCGTAGAGGCCTTCCGCGCCGAGGGGCTCAAGGTCGGGCTGTACTATTCGCTGCTGGACTGGAGCCATCCCGACTTCACCATCGACAACCACCACCCGCTGCGCGATCACCCGGACGCGGCGCGGCTAAACCAGGGACGTTCCATGCCCCGCTACGCCGAGTATATGCGCAACCAGGTGCGCGAGCTGCTGACCCGCTTCGCCCCGGATATCCTGTGGTGCGATTTCTCCTATCCCGACGTCAGCTACAACGGGCTGCCCGGCAAGGGCCGCGCCGACTGGGAGAGCGAGCAGCTCTACGCGCTGATCCGCGAGCTCAGCCCGCGCATCATCCTCAACAACCGCCTGGACCTGCCAGCCGGCCGCGCCGATGTCTACACCCCGGAACAGGTCCAGCCCACCGAGTGGATGCGGGTGGAGGGAGAGCCGGTGGTCTGGGAGGCCTGCCAGACCTTCAGCGGCTCCTGGGGCTACAGCCGCGACGAAGAGTCGTGGAAAAGCCCCGAGCAGTTGATCATGCTGTTGATCAACACCGTGGCCATCGGCGGCAATCTGCTGATGAACGTCGGCCCCACCGCGCTGGGTGACTTCGACCCGCGCGCGCGGGACGCTTTGCAGGTCTACCGCGACTGGATGCAGCAGCACGGGGAGGCGATCTACGGCTGCACCCAGAGCCAGTTCCCCGCGCCGCAGGACTGCCGCCTGACCCAAAAGGGCAACAAGGTCTACGTGCATATCTTCGCCTGGCCGTTCAAGGTTCTGCATCTGCCCGGCCTGGGTGGACGGGTGGCGTATGCCCGCTTCCTGCACGACGGCAGCGAGGTCCCCATCACCAGCACGGCGTGGGAAATGCAGCACCTGACCGTCACGCCCGACACCCAACGGCTCTTCCTGCCGATCAAGAAGCCGAATGTGGTGACGCCGGTGATTGAGTTGACCTTGCACGGCTACGAAGCAGCGTCGGTGGATCGATCTTCTTGAATTCCAGCGCGTCAGACGAGCCGTGCGATTGTGACCGATAGCTTTCATGGGGTTTTCCATAGGGGGTCAAGCGGCGCTCCGCCAACGAACTTCTTGTCAGGCGCCGGGCGCTTGGGCGCCCGGCGCCTGCGACTGAGTG
>JAJTXO010001090.1 GCA_021463315.1 Caldilineales bacterium
GACGAGCCGGCCGCGCCCGACGCGATCAACTTCGCCCGCACCGAGCTGCTGCGGGAGATCATGGTGCGCAACGGCGACGCGGCCAAGCCGATCATGATCGCCGAGGGCGGTTGGAACGACCATCCCCGCTGGACGCGCGCGGTGCGGCCCGGCCAGCGCATCGCCTACACCCTGCGCGCCTACCAGAAGGCGCTGGAGGAGTGGCCCTGGGTCAGCGCGGTGGCGCTGTGGGCCTTTCGCTACCCTGCCCCCGCGCGCACCTATCAAGATTATTTCACCTTCGTCACGCCTGACTTTCAGCCCAAAGCCATCTATCTGGAGGCGCAGCGCTATGCGCAGGGCAAAGAGAGCTGATCTCCGGCGCCGCTGGCCCTGGCTGGCCGCGGCCGGCCTGCTGCTGCTGGCGGCGGCCGTTCCGCTGCTCTGGCAGGCCGCGGGCATCGGCCGCGACCGGGTGTGGGATGAGATTCAGACCACAGGGCGCTGGCGCGTCGGCCTGGATCCCAGCTTTCCCCCCTTCGAGACCTTGGACGCCGCCGGCCAGCCGGTGGGCTTCGACCTGGACCTGGCCAGGGCTATCGCGGCCATCTGGGGCGTCGAGGTTCAGGTGGAGGCTATCGGCTTCGACGGCCTGGTGGACGCGGTGCAGGTCGGCCGTCTGCACAGCGCCATCTCGGCCTTGCCCTATCAGCCGGAGCGCACCCAGGATGTGGCTTTTTCTCCCTCCTATTTCGAGGCTGGCCTGGTGCTGGTGACGCCGGCCAGCGGCAGCGCGCTGAGCACGCTGGACGAGCTGGCTGGCCGGCGGCTGGCGGTGGAATGGGGCTCCGAGGGGGATGTGCAGGCCCGTCTGCTGCG
>JAJTXO010001091.1 GCA_021463315.1 Caldilineales bacterium
TTAGCGCTTGTCCGCTATTAACTTCGCGCTTTGGCCGGTCTCCGACCGAGCCAACCCACCAAGTTGATTGCGGACAGTTACTTAGCGACTGTCTTCGTCTTAGCGCTTGTCCGCTATTAACTTCGCGCTTTGGCCGGTCTCCGACCGAGCCAACCCACCAAGTTGATTGCGGACAGTTGCTTAGCGCCGGTAATCGCTCTCTGTCTCGCCGCCGCCTATCCACCAATCGGTCACGCCGCCAGCCAGGCTGCTGGCGCGCAGGCCGTGACGCAGCAGATAGTCGGCCACCGCGACAGAGCGATTGCCGTGCGCGCAGACCACCACCCACTCCGCGTCCCGGTCCAGCTCCTCCAGCCGCGCGGGAATATCGTTCATGGGGATGTGCAAGCTGCCAGGAATGCGCACCTGCGCCCACTCGAAGGGCTCGCGGCAATCCAGCAAACGGGGCGCCGCATCGCTGCGATAGCGCGCCATCAGATCGCGGGCTTCGATCTCGCTCACCACGATGGGCGGCGGCTCAGGCTGCGCCGGCGCAGCGGGCTGGGCGGAGGATGGTTTGTTCGCTTCCTTCTTGAGCGAGCCAAATAAGGCCATGGTTTGTACTCCTATCGTCCTGTTGTTTGCGGACAGTTGCCAAGCATCACAGCGGCGGGCGGTAGGGGGAATGATCGATGTTGACCTTGACCTTGTTGAGCTGCAGGCCCATCTGGGTCTCGATCACATCCCGCGCCACCGCCACCACCTCCTCGGTCTTCAACGGCACGTCGATATCGGGCGCGGTTTGCAGGTTCAGATCCACATCCACGCTGTTGCCGCGGGTGCGCACCGTGGGCGTCACGCTGTTGACATCGGCCAA
>JAJTXO010001092.1 GCA_021463315.1 Caldilineales bacterium
TCCCATTCGGACGAACTCTGGGCCCTACGCGACGTCTCCTTCGAGGCCTGTCCTGAAGGTCGCCGAAGGATCCAGCGCGGCGAGGTAGTCGGCACACCTGCACTTGCGTCAGGTGCAAGTGTCCCTTCGACCAGGCTCAGGACAAGCATCGGACGCAACGGCGCGGGGAAGAGCACCCTTGTTTCGGCCGGGCTCAACACAAGGCTGAAGATCCTCTCGCGCAGCCGAGCCCACCAGCGGCCGGGCTGAGATCTGAGGAGCATCGGGCTTGAAACACGGCTTTGCGGATGAGGCAGGTGACGCAGGAAGGGCCAAGGGCTCAGCACGGTATTTGGAGCATCTTCCAGAAGTATGAGCGAGGCAACGAGACATTCTGCGCCATTCTTGGCGAACGACTCATCCATGAGGAGATCGTTCAGGAAACAAAAAACTGGCTCTCCCTGGGGGCCGATTCTCACCGTTCGATGACGGAGTAGCACCGACTTACATCGGAGCAGCCGATCCAGGACTTACGAGCGCAGTTTGGATAAATTATACGCCACCCGGCAACCTCTGTCAAGCGTTGCGGGATGAGAAATCTCTGGTTTCCCCATGACCGACCTCGCCATCCGCGTCGACAACCCTTGCACTGAGCGAAGCCGAAGTGTATCCAAACTCTACCCCGCGCGTTCGCTTAGGGCAGGCCGCCTGGGCGCTCCCTCTGGTCGCCACCAACACCCCGACACCACTTCAACGGTGCTTTGCGCAGCACCCCGGAGGGGCAGTGCAAGCCTGCGCGACGCGCTGACGGGCATTTTGCCACGGATTTCACAGATTTCACGGATCAGGGATCGGGAAAATCCGTCTAAT
>JAJTXO010001093.1 GCA_021463315.1 Caldilineales bacterium
ATTGGCTGTAGCTTCCAGGGCCGCCATATCCGCCTCGTAGTCCAGCAGCTTGGCCGTGCTGAAGCGCAGCACCAGCTCCGTGCCCAGCAGCTCATCGCGAAACTCCGCCGGCCGCCACGCCGGATCGCCGTCGGCCAGCACGCCAAAGGTGGCGCAGCGGGCGCCGAAGCGGTCACGGATGCGGTAGTGATAGACGAACATGCGCTCCGGGAAACCGAGGGCCGGCTGCGTCTGCACCTCCACATGCACCAGCACCCACTGCTCCTGGCCGTTGATGAGCTGCACCTTCACCAGCTTGTCCACCACCCGCCGGCCCAGCGCGGCGTCCAGGGCGATCTTCTGCAGCTCCTTGTCCAGGAACTCGTGCCCGGCTTGCCAGTCGATCTGGGCGTGGGCGCTGGGGAAAAAGAAGGCCATGAACTCCTCGAACTGCAGGTCGAGGATGTTTTTCCACGGCGAGTCGTAGTCCTGCTGCTCAGCCATTCTGTGCTCCTTATCACCTGGTCTGTCGCTATTGTACATCCGCTCGCCCCATTTGCCAATCGGGTGCCATCTCAATAGATTGGGGAAGACTTCCGAAGTCTTATGGACTGGGAAGTCTCGCCCCCGGCTTTTTGAGATGATACCAGAGCGGCGGGATCGGCGCCTGCCTGAAGCGCACCAAGAGATCGGTGCAGCATGTGCCTCATTCATGGACGGCCGCCGGCCTGAGCGTTCGGGCGGGACCGCCTGCTCAACCCGCGCCCATCCGACCAGACTGCTTCCAGACCCTCGAGGTGTATCATCTCAATAGATTGGGGAGACTTCCGAAGTCTTATGGACTGTGAGCTCGTTTTGAACAAAC
>JAJTXO010001094.1 GCA_021463315.1 Caldilineales bacterium
CGCTGTGCCACGACGCGGAGACAGCCCGGGGCGCGCGCGTCTGGAACCACGCCAACGTGCTGGCCCTCAGCCTGCGCGCCACGCCCATCCCCATCGCGCGCGAGATTCTGGAGGCCTGGTTCAGCACGCCCTACAGCGACGACGCCTGGAATCTGCAACAAATCGAGCGGATTCGGCAGATGGAGCAGTAGCCGGGCGGTAGCGCGCTGGAGATCATGGATGGTGGATGCCGCGACAGTCTCAGCAGTGGCGGGCGGTCTGGCGGGGCTGGCGCTGGGCGGGCTGGCCTGGCTGGCCGCGGCGCGCTTTGTTGGCCGCTATCCACCGGACGATCTCAGCCCGGCCGCGGCAGAGGGCAATCGCCCCGTCGCGGCCGGGCTGGCGCTGGCCGCCATGGCGCTGTGGGGCGGCTGGGTGGGCGTGCAGGCCGCCAGCCTTCCCATCGCTGCGTCCGCGCTGATAACCAGCGGCCTGCTGCTCTGCATCGCGCGGGTCGATCTGCGGGTGCGGCGCATTCCCAACGGACTGGTGCTGGCGCTGCTGGCCTGGGCCGCGCTGCAAGGGGTGTGGCTGGGACGGCCCGGCTGGAGCGCGGCCCTCCTGGGGCTGGCGCTGGCCGGCGGCAGCTTCTTGCTGCTCTATTTTCTGGGCCGCGGCGCGCTGGGGCTGGGCGACGTCAAGCTGATGGCCGCGCTGGGCGCGCTGCTGGGCTATCCGGCGATCGTGGCCGGCATGCTGGCTGGCATCCTGGCCGGCGGCCTGGCCGCGGCTATCCTGCTGCTCAGCCGCCGCGCCGGCCGCCGCGATCCTTTCGCCTACGGCGCCTGGCTGGCGCTGGGCG
>JAJTXO010001095.1 GCA_021463315.1 Caldilineales bacterium
CTCGACGCTCAAAAGCAAGTCGCGTTTCAGTGCCTGGTCCGCCAGGCGCCGCCAGGCTCTACTCGACCTACGCTGGCCCGTCGTGTTGACCAACCAGATGCAAATACACCCAAAACAAACACGGGAGCAGGATAGCCTGCTCCCGTGTTCATCGCTGCGCCCTGGCCGGCCTACAGGGTCTCGACCTTCGCAGCCGCTTCCTTCATCGCGGCGGAGGCAGCGTCGGCGGCTGCTTCGGCGTTGGCTGCCGCGGCCTTGCCAGCTTCCGCCGCTGCCTCGCCGGTCGATTTGGCGGCGTCCGCCGCCTTGTTCTTGTCCAGGAAATCGCCCAGTTCCTCGTTGAAGCGGCGCAGGCCGGACAGAAAGCCTTGCTTGAGCTGCTTGGTCATGTCGTTCTTCTGCACCGCCTCGCTGGCGCGGCTGGCCTGGGTCTGCATATCCTGGCCCAAATCGCTCTTGCGCACGTCGTCGGCCACGCGGTCGATGCGCTCGCCCGCCATCTTCAGCGTCCGGCGAATCTCCTCTTCAGCCTTGTAGCGTTCGTCGCTTTCCCAGATCGATTGCACGGCCCCGGCCACCTTGTGGCTCAATTGGCTCAGCTCATTCATGATCTGAGAGGTCGTGCTGTCGCCGCTGTTGGCCGCAGCCTCGGCAGCATCGCCAGCCGCCTGGGCGGCCTCTTCGGTGGGATGGGTGGTTGTCTCGTCGCTCATGGTAGTTCCTCTTTTTGTAACCGTTCAGATATAGGTAATTGTGGCAGGAAATGGCCCGAATGGGTCATTGACAACTTGCAGCAAATCGGCGAGAATGTCGGCATGAGCATCGAGC
>JAJTXO010001096.1 GCA_021463315.1 Caldilineales bacterium
GCGTCGGGCGTCAGTCCCAGCGCCAGCCAGCCGTCGAAGGTGGCCACGGTGGGCGGCCGATGGGAGGAGAGCGCCTGGCGTATCCCTTGCCAGCCCTGCACCCGCAGATTGGCCTCGCCGCGGTAGACCCGGTCGTCCCACAGGCTCCAGCCCGCGGCCAGCGCGTCGCGGATCGCGCCCTGGGGATCGTTCACCGTGTCGTAGATGCGGTAGTGCCACAGGCGGTCGGTTTGCGCGGACAGATCGCGCAGCGCGGTCTGCATGGCAGCCTGTGGCAATGCGTAGAAGTCGGAACGGGGATCGCCCCAGCCGATGTCAGGGTCGCCATCGACATGGCCGGTCTGGAGCACCACCGCGCCGCGTTCGGCCGCGGCCTGCGCGGCGCTATCCTGCATGAAATCGCTGAGGCGGCCATGCCAGGCAATCGGCCCCGGCCAGTAGGTCAGCAGCGCGGGATAGGCGTAGCCCGCGTTGACCAGGATCAGATCGCCGGGCCGCCAGCGCTGGGCCAGCTCCCGCACGGCCGCGCGGTGGTCGTCGGCCGCGTAGGCTGGATCCTGCCAGAAGCTGCGCAGCGCTGCGGCCGAGCCGGCCACCAGCAGGATGAGGCTGACCAGCGCCAGCGCCCGGCTCAGCCGTGTGTTCCACCGCCACAGCGCGGCCAGCCCCAGGGCCAGCAGGATGCTGAAGGCGGGCGAGAAGGTGAACAGGTAGCGGACGTGATAGAGTGGCGTCCAGAGCGAGGCCAGCAGGATGAGGAGCAGGGGACCGAAGGCGGCGGCGAGGAGAATGAGGGAATGGTTAATGGTGAACGGTGAACGGTTAG
>JAJTXO010001097.1 GCA_021463315.1 Caldilineales bacterium
GCGTCTCGGCCTCGATGCGGATTGCATTGGCGCCGTCGCTGGTAGGGATGATGGGGAATTCGCTGGCGTCGATGCCCTTGATGTTGGTGTCGTAGCGCGCGCATTTAAGATTGAGCATCAGCGTGCGCACGCTCAGATCCATATCGATGCGCTCGGCGGGCAACTGGTTGACGAATTCGCTCAGCAGGCGAGACGGCACGGTCACTGCGCCGTCGTCCTCGACCTTGGCCCCGATCCAGCAACTGATGCCGATCTCCAGGTTGGTGGCAGCCAGCTTGAGGCGTCCCTCGTCGGTGGCCAACAGGATGTTGCCCAGCACAGGCAGCGTGCTGCGCGGCGAGACGGCGCGGCCGACGATATTCAATCCACGAGACAGGTTTTCTTGTAAACAGGATACACGCACGGAACGACCTCCAACGAGTGATGTGACCGATGTGACCAGCGGAAACCCGCCTTAAGTCTGGGGCGGAAGTATACCATAAAACCATTACAATTAGCCAGAAGTCAGGCGACCAATTAGGCGCAATCCCGGTCAAGCCCGATCCGGGTCGCCCAAACCAAGCTGGGTACGGAAAACTGTCCTCAACGCCCTGGCTATTCGATAGGCGTCACTTGCTTCATCCTTAGTCGGCAGCATCTCCAGGGTAGCGATAACGCACGGCGTAACGATCCAACACAATGAGCTGATTGCGTTGCATCTCAAAGTCAGAGTCAACGGCCAGGCAGTATCATCTCAAAAAACCGGGGTCGAGACTTCCGAAGTCTGCGCAGGTTTGTTCAAAACGAGCTCACAGTCCATAAGACTTCGGAAGTCTCCCCAATCT
>JAJTXO010001098.1 GCA_021463315.1 Caldilineales bacterium
CAGCCACCGGCTCAGCCCAGGCCCTGAGGGGCCTTGGTGCTCTCAGCCGGTGGGTTCCAGCCACCGGCTCAGCTAACCCAGGAGGATATCATGACCCCGCCCCGCACCATCGGCTTTCCCCGCATGATGAAGGAGCCCGGCGAGCGCCGCGTCTTCTTGCCCGAGTTCATCCAGCATCTGGCCCAGCAGGGGCTGACCGTCTTCGTGGAGGAGGGCTATGGCAGCCGCTCCGGCTTTTCCTTCGACGATTTTCGTCAGGGCAACGAGGCGGTGCGGTCGTGCAGCCACGAAGAAGCCTATCGCCAGGATCTGGTGATCGTCCTGCGCTCGCCCACGTCGGAGGAGTTCGAGCTGATGCCGGCCGGCGCGGGCCTGCTTTCCATGTTGCACTACCCCACACGGCCGCAGCGGGTGGATCTCCTGCGCCGGCGGGGCATCCAGGCCATCTCGCTGGACAGCATCGTGGCCGACAACAACCTGCGCCTGGTGGAGAACATGAAGGCTGTGGCCTGGAATGGGCTGGAGGCGGCTTTCGATCTGTTGCAGCGCCGCTGGCCGGACCTGCGCCGGCCCGACGGCGCGCCGATCCGCGTGCTGGTGCTGGGCACGGGCATGGTGGGCAAGCACGCGGTGGAGGCGGCCACCAAGCTGGGCGACGTGATGCGCAACCGGCAGCATATGCAGCGCCACGGACCGGGCGCCATCGCCCTGGTTGTGGGCCGCAACATCACCGGCAACCCGGACGCCATGCGCGGGCTGTTCGAACAGGCGGATATCCTGGTGGACGCGGTGCAGCGCCGCGATGCGT
>JAJTXO010001099.1 GCA_021463315.1 Caldilineales bacterium
ACGCCTGGCGGATCGGGCGTGGAGGGCTATCTCGCAAGCACCGATCCCCAGGGCGTCCCGCCCGGCTCCTACCCACCACACCACCGATCTTCAGGGCGTCCCGCCCGGCTCCGGCCATCTTCCGTCATTCCACCAACGACCGCACATCATCGACCGGTATCACTGGCGAGATATTGCGATCATAAAAACACGCGCTCGAGGCCCAGTATTCAGCGCGCTCATCAACCAGATGCCATCCTTTGTTGAGCGGATTGTTGTGGATGTACTCAACCTTTTGGATCAAGATAGCAGGCGAGTACACGTTCTCCACATACGGATCGTTCCATATACGATGCTTTCGGTCCTTGAGGTCTGTGGCTTGCTGAGTGAAGTAGGTCAGAAGATCACGATCTCCGCGCTGTTCGACCGTCTTGAGCAATTGATGCGCCGTGAAAGACGTGAAAGACGCCACGACTTGATGCACGTCGAAAGGGGCGATGGGTTGAAAAACGAAGTGAACGTGATTCGGCATCACAACAAAGGCAAACAGCAAACAACGCTGGTGCTCTCGTAGCCATCGCCAGCTATCAAGCACGATCCAAGCCAGCACCTTGTCAGTGAATATCTTGCGGTGACCGACAACGGATGCGGTCGCGAAGTACAGATGTGTTGGGTCGATAACAGGTGAGAATTTCACGGTCTCTGCTCCAAATTTACTGCGCTCAACCCGGTGAGACGCCTGGTGGATCGGGCATGAAGTTACTGCGCTCAACCCGGCGGGACGCCTGGTGGATCGGGTATGGGAGAGGACTGCCTCATAAGCACC
>JAJTXO010000011.1 GCA_021463315.1 Caldilineales bacterium
AGCGCGGGCGTTTCGCCCAAGCCCGCCAGCACTTCGCCTAACACATCGGGGGTTTCTTTACGCGCCATCGTTGGCGATCCTTTCTGTCAGCCGGTGATAGTCCTCGGCGCCGGGGGAGTTGGGGGCATACTCGAAGATGTGTTGCCGATAGCCAGGCGCCTCGGAAAGCCGCACGTTGTAGCGGATCGGCTGGCAAAGCTGGGTAGGGTAGTAGGCGCCCAACTGCGCCAGAATCTCTTCCGACTTCCTGACGCGGCGATCCAGAAATGTCGGCAGCACATAGCGCAGGGCCAGACCCTCGCGGTAGCGCTGGATGCTGGCCAGGCTCTGGGCAAACTCCGACAGCCCTTGCAGCGTCATCACCTCCAGCGACACGGGGGCCAGCACCTCGTCGGCATAGAAGAGCACGTTGATGGTCAGCACGTCCCAGCCGGGCGCGGTGTCGACGATCACGAAATCGTAGCGGCCATCCAGCGGCGCCAGCGCCTCGGCCAGGGTGCGCTCCGCGCCGAAATCGCGGCGGGCGATCAGACGCTTCAGGCCGGCCAGGCTCTTGCTGCCCGCCAGCAGCGCCAGCCGTTCCCGGGCCGGCGTGATCACCTGCTCCAGGCTGGCCTCGCCGGCCACCAGCTCGTTCAGCCCGCTGGCTGGCTGCACGCCCAGCGATTTGCCGGCCTGGCCCTGGGTGTCGGCGTCGATCAGCAGCACCTCGAAGCCAGCGCTGGCCAGCCCGGCCGCCAGGTTGACGGCGGTGGTGGTCTTGCCGACGCCTCCTTTGGTCAATGATACGGCGATTCGTCTCATGGTGTTGTTTTTGGGGGGAGGGGGAGAGTGGTAGAGTGGTAGAGTGGTAGAGTGGTAGAGTGGTAGATTGGTAGAGTGGTAGATTGGTAGACAAGTAGATAAGTAGACAAGTAGACAAGTAGACAAGTAGACAAGTAGAGTGGTGGCGTGGTGGTTTGTTTGGGCGGTAGTATACCATAGATTTGCTCTGCCATGCACAATCGGTGCAGCGGATGGCTGGAGCGGCGGGCTTCTGTCAATGCTGAGGCGAGCCGTTGGGCGGGGCGGGTTGGCTGTGCCGGGCGTCATGGGTTATAATCGGCCGGCGGAGTGTCCGGCTGGTAGCCGGACCTACGCACCTTCGATCCAATTCGCTGGTTTGTTGGCCTTCTGGAGAATGACGTGACCACTATCACTATCGTTGGATTGGGGCCGGGCGATCCTGGCCTGTTGACCAAGGCGGCCTGGGAGTTGCTGCTGGCGGCCGATGAGCTCTACGTGCGCACTGATCAGCACCCCACCCTGGCCAGCCTGCCGGCCGGGCTGGCGCTGCACAGCTTCGACGCCATCTACCAGCGCGCCGACGACTTCGCCGCGGTCTATCAGCAGATCGCCGCGGAGGTGATTCGCCTGGGCAGCCGGCCACAGGGGGTGATCTACGCGGTGCCGGGCGATCCAGCCGTGGGCGAGGCCACCACCTGGCTGATCCGTGACCTGGCCGCGGCCCGCGGGCTGGCCGTGCAGGTGCTCAGCGGCGTCAGCTTCCTGGAGCCAGCCTGCCTGGCGCTGGGCCTCGATCCGCTGGAGCAGGAGGGCCTGCAGATCGTGGACGCCATGGTCGCGGCCGCCTGTCATACGCCCCCCTTCGACGTGTCGCGGCCAGCCCTGTTGGCCCAATGCTACAGCCGCGCCCTGGCCAGCGACGTCAAGCTGACCCTGCTGCACAGCTTCGCTGACCAGCACCCGGTGACGGTGCTCAGCGCGGCCGGGACGGCCGGGCAGCGCCTGCGCATCGTGCCCCTGTTCGAGCTGGACCGCAGCGCCGATTTCGATCACCTGACCACGCTCTATCTGCCGCCGGCCGGGCCGTATGGCGCGTTCAGCCGGCTGCAGGAGATCGTGGCCCAGCTGCGCGCGCCCGATGGCTGCCCCTGGGACCGCGAGCAGACCTTGCAGACGCTGCGCCAGGATACGCTGGAGGAGCTGTTCGAGCTGCTGGAGGCGCTGGATCTGGACGACGACGCCAAGATCAGCGAGGAGCTGGGGGACGCGGCGCTGTCGGTGGCCATGCTGGCGCAGATCGCGGCCGAGGAGGAGCGCTTTCGCTGGCCGCAGGTGATGGCGCAGGTGTGCGAGAAGCTGATCCGCCGCCACCCGCACGTCTTCGGCGACCAGGTGGTGAGCAGCGTCGAGGAGGTGCTGGCCAACTGGGATGCGATCAAGGCAGCAGAAAAGGGTGCGCAGGGCGCGGAGGGCGAGCGAGCGAGCGGCCTGCTGGACAGCGTGCCGCGGGCGTTGCCGGCGTTGGCGCTGGCCAACAAGTATCAGAGCCGGCTGAGCCGGGCCGGGATCGCGCCCGACCTGAGCGAGGCCGATGGGTTTGGGCGGGCGCTGTGGGAGCTGGTGGCGCAGGCGCGCGCGGCCGGCGTAGACGCCGAGATCGCGCTGCGCGAGACCTGCCAGCGCGTGGCCGCCTCCCCATGGGCGCACAACACCCCATAGCCACCCCCTGCATCGGCGGGTTCCAGCCACACTTTGAAATCGTAGGCGTAGCTGTCCAGTCACCGGCGCCGGGCCCTTGAGTCGACGCCAAGCGCCCAGCGCCAAGGCAGTTACAGATCAGGTTTGGCCACTAACCTTCTGTATCACGCACAGAGCGATTCAGCAGCGCTTGAATCTCCTCGATCAGGAAGGGCAAGTTTGGCCTGGTGAAGCTCAGGCCCGGAGCCGAGATGCGGTTGTGATCGAGACAATGCATCCCGGTTTTGGCAACCGGAGCATACAACAGGTTCTGGCAATCCGCAACCAAGGTCAGCTAGTGAGCAGCCAACTCGTCATGACGGCAGAAGTCGCGCCGGCAGCACGGCGCCGGCATGGTTGGGTCCAAAACGCCCATGCCACAACTTTTCGAAAAGAGAAGCCGCCGGCGCTTGCACAGCGCCGGCGGCTTGTGCTTCATGAAGGGCCTTGGCTACCTGGCCGGCGTGATGCGCACGTCGTCCACGTAGCGCGTGGCCGAGCTGTTGGGATCAGCGCCCCAGACCGTGATCGCCACCTGCATTTGGTCGTTGGTCAGCAGCGCCGCGGCGTCGCTGGGGGTGTGGCTGCCGATCAGCGCGTTGTCCAGGTAGAACTTGACGTTGGCCGTGTTCGGGTCGAAGCTGATCCGCACCGTGCGCCACGAGTCGTAGGGGACGGCCACGCCTGGCGTCACGTACTCGGCGGGATAGCTGTTGCCGACGCGCAGGAATATTCTACAGCCGAACGATGCCTGGGAGAGATTGGCTGCGCCTGCCAGCGTGCAACTTGCAAACCAGGCATGGCCGTTGACCTCCTCTGTCCACGTGGTGAGCTGAATAGGCGACCAGCCGCCGCTGCGGTCGCTGCTCACCTTCAGCCGCGCCTCGACTTGCTGCACCTGCTGCCAGCGGCGGAACTGCGGGCGCTGCATGTCCAGGTCCTCAGATGACGGATTGGCTGAAGGCGTGTTGGTCACCACCAAAGCGCCAGATTGTTGTCGAAACAGTACGGACGTATCTGTGCTTGATCGCGACCAGAGCAGCGGATTGAAGGCACCGTCGTAAGCTGAATTGTCGAAGCGGTCGTAGATCGTCGGGTCGTAGCCCAGGAACGACAGCGGTAGATAGGTTCGATACCAGGCATCGACGTAGGCTGGCCGGGTCAGCGTATGGCTGTCTACGCCGTCGCTCACCGTCAACTGCACGGTGTACGCACCGGCTGACGTGTAGGAGTGTGTCGGGTTGGTGTCTGTGCTGGTCTGGCCGTCGCCAAAATCCCAGAAGTGGCTGGTGACGTCGCCGCCGGAGGTGTTGGTGAAGCTGACCGCCAGCGGCGGCCGGCCGGTGAGCGGTGTGGCCGTGAAGTCAGCGGTGACGGTCTTCTTCCAAACCTGGCCGCCCTGGGCGCCGTTGTTGGTGCCGGCGACCAGGTGATTGTCGAAGACAGCCAGGTCGGCCCACCAGGTGTTGCCGTCGTCGAAGCCAGCCATAGCGACCTCGGTCCAGTCGACGCCATCCTGCGTGCGCCGGATCTCGACGCCCGTGGTCCGGTTGCGAAACGCGCCGTAGAGCTGACTGCCGAAGACCAGCAGGGCCGTAGTCTGGCGCGTCTCGGGATTGCCAAAGCCGTTGTCCACGACGCGCGCCCAGTCGCTGCCATCGCAGGTCTGGCAGCGCCAGATCTGCACGCCGCCCCCGCTGAAGTGTTCGGTGGCGGCGTACAGGTAGCCGCCGAAAGTGGCCAGCTTGCTAATGCGATAGTTGCGAGTGTCGCCGAAGCCGCTGGCGTTGACCTGTTGCCACGTGGTTCCATCGGCCGAACGAAAGAGCTCAGCGCCATCGACCGAGTTGAGAGTTCCTACGTAGAGGGCGTTGCCATGCACCGCGGCGCTATGCGCCCCCTGGTTGTCGGTGTCGCCGTCAAAACCGGCCGTGGCCACGCGTGTCCACGCACCGCTGTTGCCCGTGGCGCTGCGCCAGACCTGGGCGCCGGCGGTTGTGTTGGCGGCCACGTCCCAGTTGTAGACGCCGGCATAGAGCTGGCCGTTGAAAACAGCCAGCGGAATGACGACGTAGTTGGTCGGATCGCCGAAGCCGGCTGACGCCACCTGGCTCCAGGCGCTGCCGTTGCCGCTGCGCCACACCTGGCCGCCGGTGGAGTGGCTGCTGTTGCAGTTGGGATCGTCGCAGACCCAGTTCTCGGTGCCGGCGTAGAGCTGGCCGTTGAATTCGATCAGCTTCGTAATGTCCATGTTGGAGGGATCGCCAAAGCCGTTGGTCATCACGGCCGTCCAGACGCCGGCCGGGCTCATACGCCAGAGCTGAGGGTCGTCGCTGCGGCCGTTGTAGACGCCGGCATAGAGCTGGCCGCCAAAGGCCTGCAGAGGATTGGCCATGTAATTGTCGCGATCGCCAAAGCCGTTGACGTTGGTCTGCACCCAGCCCGGCACGCCGGGGCTGAATTTCTGGACCCGGTGGTTATACGTGTCGGCGACGAACACGTCGCCATTGGCGGCCACGGCCACGCCGGAGGGGCCCTTGAACTGCCCGCTGCGCACGCCCCAACTGCCGCCGATGGTCGCCAGGTAGGCGCCGCTGGCATCGAAGACCTGGATGCGGTACTTCCAGCTATCGGAAATATACAGCCGGTCGGCGCTGTCCACGGCCAGCCCGTCAGGCCCGCCCAGGTGGCCGAAATCGCTGCCATTTGCGCCGGTGACGCCGATGGTGCGCACGTAGGCCCGGTTGGCGTCGAAGACCTGGACGCGATGGTTGTTCTTGTCGGCGACGTAGATGAAGCCGCGGCTGTCGACCGCCACGTCCTCCGGCCCGTCGAAGTGGGCGTTGTCCGCGCCCGGCTGGTCGACCGCCCCCAGCGTGGCCAGGTGGCGCCAGTGGCGGTTGAAGATGTCGACCACGTGGGCGCACGTATCGGCCACGTAGATGTCGCCGTTGGGCGCCACGCCTACGCCGCCGGGACAGTTGAAGCCGCGACCGCCGGACACTGGCTGCGCCATGGCGCCGTAGTACGAGCCGTCGGCGTTGAAGATCTGCACCCGGCCGTTCCAGCGGTCGGCGACGAGCACACGGCCGGCCGCGTCCACGGCGACGGCGGCCGGGTTGTTCAAGCGGTCGTTGGCGTCGTTCCAGTCGCCCTTGACGCCGGCTGCGCCCACCGTCCACTCGAGCTGGCCGGCGGCGTCCAGCTTGAGCAGCCGGTGGCCATGGTCTTCGGTGATGTAGAAGCCGCCATCGCCGGCTGCGGCCACGCCGCTGGGCGTATTGTAGTGGGAGCCATCGGTCAGGTAGGGCACGCCGGTCGTGCCGTAGGTGCGCACGTAGACGCGGCTGCTGTTGAACTGCTGGACGCGCGTGTTGACGAAGTCGGCCACGTAGATGTTGCCGGCGGCGTCCACCGCGACGTCGGAGGGGTCGTGGAACTGGTTGTTGCCCGCGCCCTGCGTGCCGCCAATGGTGGCCACGTAGCCGCGCGTCGCCCGGTCGAAGACCTGCACCCGGTGGTTCCAGGTGTCGGCCACGTAGATGAAACTGGCGTTCACGGCCACGCCGGAGGGGGATCCGAGATGGCCGTTATCGCTGCCAGATTGATCGGTCACGCCGATGGTGGCTACGTAGGCGGGCGTGCTGGGGTTGGCGATGTCGAAGAGCTGCACGCGGTGGTTGCCGCTGTCGGCCACGTAGAGCGTGTTGCCGTAGATGGCGATGTGCCGCGGGCCGTGGAAGCGGTTGTTGCCCGTGCCGATGACACCCGTCGCGCCGATGGTGGTCCGGTACGCTCCGCTGCTGTCGAAGACCTGGATGCGGTGGTTGCCGGGATTGCTGCTGCCCCACCACGACGTGCCATCGCTGACGTAGATGTTGCCGGCGCTGTCGAAAGCGAGGCTGACGGCATACTGAAACTGTTGATTGCCCGTGCCCCATCCCGTGCCGAGCGTGCTGACGTAAGCGCCGTTGCTGTCGAACTTGAGCGCCTGGTTGCCGTTCGCCAGCCAGGTGTTGCCCCCGCTGTCCACGGCCACATCGAACAGCTCGCCGATGTAGTAATCATCGAAATCAGAGTTTCCGACCTGACCAATCGAGGACACGAACGCGCCGTCGTTGGTGAACTTGAGCGCGCGCAGGCCAAAGTGCTCGCCGATCCATACGGCGTTGCCGGCGGCGCCAACACCCCACGGGTAGTTGATGTGGCTGGTGTCGGCGAAGTACGGCGCCCCGGTCGTGCCGAAGGTCTGCGCATAGCGGAAGCTCAGCCCGGGCGGGCCGATGGGGACGGAGGGCGCTGCCGGCGAGGCATCGGCGACGGGACGGGGTGAGCGTGGGGCGAATTCGTCCCACCCCTGGTCAAGCCATGGCATGGACGCTGGCGGGGTGGGGGCGTCGCCGGACGGCGGCTGCGGCGCCTGGGCCGCGGCCGGCCCGGCCATCAGCAGGGCGACGAGCAGGGTCAAGGTGAGGAGACGGAGTTTCATGGTGTGTCCTTTCGTTCGCGAAGCGGGTTGATTGTATCTTGGCGTACCTGCGCTAGAATGGAGCGCAACTAAACGGTCGATTGGCGAGGTGAAACAATGACTGTTGCTACAATTCCGAGTATTGCAGCCTCCTTCAATCTGAGTGAGAGCGAGCTGTGCCAGCAAGCCTTGGTGAGCTTTCTGCGCGAGAAGAAGCGTCAGGTGCTCCAGGCGCGCCTTGAAATCCTGGCGCGCTACCGGGCAGACTCGTTGGCGGCTCTGCAGACCAAGATCGCCGAAGGCGCTGTCGCGGAACATCCGGCGTGGGAGGATCTGATCGTCGCCGAGAATCTGACTGCCAGTCTGGAGGAGTTGGATGACCATCTCGCAGACCTACGTACAGCTCAAAGCGATCGCCCTCGCTGAATTCAGGGACATCCACGCGAGCGAGGACAACGTGGGGGAAAGCCATCTCAGCGACGATCCAGAGCAGGCGCTGCGCGAGTTCCCCTTCTTCGTGCGGACAAAGCTTCTGATTATCTAGCCGTTCCCAATGGTCTCCTGACCGCTAGGAACGAATGGACATTGGCATATTTCGCCCTCCAGATTGTCGATGTCAGGATTCTCAGTTAGTTGTTAACATAACCTTGACCTGAGCAACGCGGACACGTATAGCGGCCACGTCCGCCGCATTGAGAACATGATCCGGTCATGCTCGACCAGGACTTCCCTGTGCCCTTGCACACGTAACAGTAGAGCGTACCCTGTGGGGGCGCAGGGCGATGCTGGAGACGAGCCATTTCTTGCTCATCACCACAATCCGGGCAGGGGCGGCGAGCACGAGAACCCAGTATGGCAGAACCGCAGTACATGCAGAAAGTACTTTGATCCGGAATGAGTTTTCCGCAACTTGAACAAAGCATAGTAACTCTCCTTATTTCGGCACGCTCATTCTTTCTGTGTTTCGCTGATGGCAGTGCCGGCCATGATTAGTTGGACGTATTGTCAGGATTGTTCCAGGGGTTGTCAGGGTTGTGCCAGTAGTTCCAATGCCCCGCCTCAAGGTTGCGTTGGCGTTCTTCTTCGGCTAACCGCAGTTCACCTTCGGTTATCAAGTCGCGGCGCACATGGACGGGCAGCAATGGCTCGTCGCTGCGCTGCGTCCATTTGTATCCGCACAGTGAGCATGTATTGTAAAATCGGGTGATTTTGTCGGCACGCGTATTCTTGATGTAGAGCTTGAACGTGTAAATTGCAATAAGGAGTCCGAAGCCGACACCTACTATGCCTACAACTACATCCAGAAAAGTGGGCGAACCACTGGCAAAGATACCAAGTGTGAAGGCGCAGTAGCCACCTACTACAAAACCGGCCGCAAACAGCAGACTGATCGCCAATGCGCTGCAACCAAAATCGGTGTTGACACCTGTCTTTCTCTCAAAAGTGGAGGTTGTTGCCTCCACTCGATACCCTCCGCAGTTCGGGCATTGTACCTGTGCCATTGACATTGCTCCTTACGAGTTGACCATCACTGGCCTGACAACAGATTCAGTAACGACGGATGAAACCTTGCAGCAATTGTGTCAACCGGGCGCGATAGCCTTCTTCGAGGCCCCTGATGTAGGAGCGGGGAACGATCACATCGTCAGTTGAAACTCCTGCGCTGTAGGCGTCACCTGCAATTTGCAGGCTGATCATCGTGTGCATCATGGGCACACAGGCGTCGACGAACCTTCCGACGTCGTAGGATGTTCTGGGCCACGGAAAAGGAGCGCCCCTGGCGTCTTGCCACATGTAGAAGTGGTATTGGGCAATTTCACTTCCTCGCACATAGCCATCTCCAAAGTCGGCCCGTAGCTCCAAACTGGTTCTCATGACGTAACCTCCATTGTGTGTCAGGGTGTGCTTTCCACATGCAGAACTGTGTATGTTCAGAGGCGCCAGCGGCGAAAGCCGCTGGCGCCCGGCTGATACCTGGAGGCCCCCCAGGTCTCCCGGCATAGAGGTAACTCGGCCAGCGTTCGGCTGGACGAGGCATCTCTCGCTTTGTCCCCCTCGGATGGAGCCGCCGAAGCTACCCGGCCGGCCTTCAGATATCAGCTTGCTCCAAGTATAACAAAAGGATGTTACGAGAATGCTACCTGGCGGCCCTTTGAATGCGATGGCGAGGATATCCCTGTGGAAGACCGAATGAGTGATATCGAGATGTTGGGTCAGCTCACGCAATGAGCACTGGTGTGCCCTGGCGAAAAGCAAGGCACTTCGCCTCAAGCAAATTCGCTGCACTTGCAGACGATAGCAAAATATGCTATCATCCAGCCATGAACAAACGCCAGCGCGGAACGCTGAAGCAGATCTTTCAGGCGCCCGTACCGACCTCTTTGGAATGGCGCGATATCGAGGCGCTCCTGTTGGCGGTGGGCGCACAAACTGTGGAAGGCAGCGGGTCGCGGGTGCGTTTCGAGCTGAACGGCGTTGTCGCGACCTTTCATCGGCCCCACCCGGAGAAAGAGGCGCAACCCTACCAGGTGCGCGATGCGCGGCGTTTCTTGGAGCAAGCAGGGATCAAACCATGAACACAATGACTTACAAAGGCTATGCAGCTCGTGTCGAATACAGCGATGAAGATCAATGTTTCATCGGCCATATTGCAGGCATCCATGACGTGGTCGGGTTTCACGGCGACTCGGTGTCCGAATTGCGCACGGCCTTCGAAGAAGCAGTAGAGGATTATCTTGTGACCTGCGAAAAGCTCGGTCGCGCTCCCCAGAAGCCCTATTCCGGCAGGCTCATGCTGCGCGTGCCCCCCGAAGTTCATGCGGCGGTGGCGGTGGCCGCGCAAGTCAGCGGCAAGAGCATCAATCAGTGGGCCGTTGAGGCGTTCACGCAGGCTGTCCGCGCCTGATGGTGGGTTGGCCACGACCCTGTTCCGCACTTCTCTGGCCACCCTGCCAGCAACCGCCTTTGCGGTCAGTGAACATCTGAGCGACGACGATTGGGAGGCGGTGCGGCGCTGTCGGCAAGCACCCGTGGCGAGTTGATACCGGGGACAATCACAGCGCCCGGCTGATGCCAGGAGGCCCCCAGATCTCCCGGCATAGAGGTAACTCGTCCAACTGGCCCAGAAGTTCGACTTCTCCGAGAAGTCGAACTTCTTCATTTCCAACCAGTCTCAAGCCCATTCAAATCACTCTCGGCGCGATTGCGCCGCTGCAGGAGAAGGCGCAGGCCGTCGCGATTGCCCACGCGTCGATAGTGCTCCACCAGCCAGATGGTGGCCTCCTGGTCCAGCGGTTCGGCCTGGTGGATGGCCTCCCACAGACCGGCGGCGCTGGCAGCGCCCCGTTCGGCCTTGGCCAGGCGGCGCAGCCCGGCCAGCCAGCGCTGCCGCAAGTGCTCGCGCAGCGGCTCCAGGAACTCAGCCGGGAGGTTGGTTTCGTCGGGCAGTAGCCCATCCGGCGCATAGAGCGCGCCAGCTTGCCGCCAGCGCGCCAGCCCCTCCTCCTGGTGTCCCTGGGCCAGCTGTGCTTCTGCCTGGCCAGCCAGCCCTTCGAACTCCCAAACATCGACCCACAGGCCATCGCCCCGCAAGGTGTAACGCTCGCCCTCATGCACGATCCATCGGTCGCTGCCGCGCGGGCCTGCGGGTTCCAACACCCGACGCAGCGTGGAGAGGTAGCTGCGAAACGCCGACCGGCTGCTGCGTTCAGCCTCGGCGTCAGGCTCAGGCCCCAGCGGCCAGAGCGCGTCGACGATCTCGACCTGTGTCACGCCCAGATCGCGATGCAGCGCCAGATAAGCCAACAGTGAACGCGTCTTGGCCGAACGCCAGACCTCGGCTGTGTTGGGCAGGGTTTCGCCGTTGCGTACGGCGCGCAGGGGACCGAACAGGTAGAGGCGCAGCGCTGTGGTGGGCTGGGAAGGATGCGCGACCATCGGCAACTCAGCACTGGATGGCAGCGGCGGCGGCGAAGGTGGATCGCTGATGGCTTGGGGCGTGGCCACCTGGCGCGCCCATGCATTGATCAGTGTGGCGCCACCGCCTGCCATGCCCGCGGCGAGAACGACGAGCGTCCACACCGGCGCGTTGAACACGTCCCACGTCAGGTCAAGCAGCACGGCAATGAGCAACAGCACCAACCAAACCAGAATGCGCCACCCCAAGACCGGAAAGCGTATGCCTGTGTCGATCTCTTCCAGCGCCAGAAAGAGGCGCAAGCCGATCAGAATTGCGAGCAGCGTGGTGGGGCCTGTCGGATTGATAATCCAATGCTTCTGGCCGGCCACCACCAAGATCTGGAAGCTGACGCTGGTGCCGCCGATCAGCAGCGCGATGTGCAGCAAGTAGCGACGAAGAACATGGCGCTTGAGCTCAGCGGCTCTGTGGGCAGTGCTGACATACAGAATGACCAGCAAGAGCCCGGCCAATGCACCGGTGGCGATGGCCAGCCGGTCGCCGGGCGGGCAAGTGAGATTGGGCACCCCGTACGGACTGAGACAGGGATGAGCGACCTCAGGTCGCAGGAATCCAGCCAACCAGGCTGTATCCACCACCATGCGCGCGACGATCAGGCCGCTGGCCGCCCATTCCCAGGGCTCCAGCCGATGGTCGCGCAGCAGGACGTTGAGGGCCAGCGCCGCGAGGATTGTCAGGTTCGCGCCTTGATTCTGAATGAACTGCCAGATCAGGCCGGGTCGGCCAACGGCGAGCGGCTGATACAAGATGATATCAGCCAGGTAGTAGATGATCAGTCCCAGCATCGTCCCCGCGAAAGCCCAGGTGAGCCACTGGCGCGGCCGACGGATCAGAATGAACATGATCATGCCGGCCAGTAAGGGCAGGTTCAACAGCGAGAAGAGGAAGGGAGGCGGGGATGTCATGGCAGAGAAACAAAAAAACGCCTCCGCGCTGGGGTGGAAGCGTTGGTTGTTGCAGGTGGGATGAGAGGGAGCGAGCCTCCGGCTTCATAGGGCCAGGACTGCGAGCGTTGACCAGCTGCACTGAGGGCTGTTGGCGATGAGAGCGATTATACGTGCTGGCGGGGTTTTGGCAATCCTGGGGCTAATGCGTATGATAGTGACATAATCGAGCAAATCGGTGCGGCGGCGCCTGGCCTGGCGCTGCTGCTATCGCAGGAAGACCAACGCCATGATTCCACGTCGATTCGCTGTCTTGCGGCCCTACCTGGCCAGTTTCATCCACCCGCGCTTTCGACGCCCGCCGGCGCGCGAGCTGCTCTATTGGCTGACCCAGCCGGGCAAGCAGCAGCGCGCGGCTAAGTTTATCGCCAACAAGCAGGAGGTCGATGGCTTCTGGGAGCTGCGTTTTCATGGGCTGGCCCAGCCGTTCTATTGCCCGGCCTCTGCCAGTTGGGTCGATCTCTGTCAGACCATCGACGAGTGCTTCAACCCGGCCAACTGGCATCATTTCCTGTCGGAGCAGACGCCGATCGCGCCGGAGGACGTGGTGGTGGACTGCGGCGCGGCCGAGGGGCTCTTTAGCTTCACTGTCGCAGCGCGGGCCAGGCGGGTCTATGCCGTGGAGCCGGTTCCCTTCTGGCATGCGGCGCTGGCCAAGACCTTCCAGCAGTTCGACAACGTGGAGCTGGTCCAGGCCGGCGTGGGCCACAGGAGCTCAGCGATGCACATGACCGACGATCAGGTGAATTCGCACATCAGCGCCCAGGGTAGCCTGGAGGTCCCGATCACCACCCTGGACGCGCTCTTCGCCGAGCAGGATATCCCGGTTAGCTTCATCAAGGCCGATATCGAGGGCTTCGAGTTTCCTATGTTGCTGGGCGCGGAGGCGCTGATCCGCAGGCGCCGCCCTAAGCTCGCTTTGACCGTCTACCACGACACCAACTTTCACGGGGAGATGATCGCCTTTTTGCGCGATATACACCGCGACTATCAGTTCCGCACGCGGGGCATCGCGGCCAACGGCAACCCTATCCTGCTGCAGGTTTATTAGTTTCCGCCGCGCGAGCTTGACAATTCTGGGGAAATCGATACACTGCCGGACAATTGGCGCTTGATTGTGCCGATCTTGAGCCACAGTCGTTATGACGCTGTGCGTCATTCGTCTGCAACGCTCTTACCTCTTGGTTTTCTCTTCGATTTAGCGCAGTCAACCGGTCGTTCAGTGGTCTGTTGTGTGGAGGTGGTGTGGCGGCGTCATCGGCGTTACTGTCTGTCGAAGCGGTCAGCCTGGACTTCGGACGGGTCCGGGCGCTGGCTGATGTCAGCTTGCAGGTGCATCCGGCCGAGATTCTGGCCATTATCGGCCCCAACGGCGCGGGCAAGACCAGCCTGCTCAACTGCATCAGCAACTTCTACAAGCCCACGGCGGGCCGCATCCTCTTCGCGGGCCAGGATCTGACCCGCACCGCGCCCCACCGCATCGCCGGCCTGGGCATCGCCCGCACCTTTCAGAACATCGCCCTCTACACCGGTCTGAGCACGCTGGACAACCTGATGGCCGCGCGCCACGTCCACATGCGGGCCGGCCTGCTGCAATGTCTGCTCTACTGGGGCTTTTCCCACCGCGAGGATCTGCGCCATCGTCTGGTGGTGGAGGAGATCATCAAGTTTTTGGAGATGGAGGCCATCCGCAAGACCACCGTGGGCGCGCTGCCGCATGGCCTGCGCAAACGGGTGGAGCTGGGCCGCGGCCTGGCGCTGGAGCCGCGCCTGCTGCTGCTGGACGAGCCGATGACCGGCATGAACCAGGAGGAGAAGGAGGACATGGCCCGCTTCATCCTGGACATCCACGAGCAGCGCGGGGTGAGCATCGTCCTGATCGAGCACGACATGGGCCTGGTGATGGACATCGCCGATCGGGTGGTGGTGCTGGACTTCGGCGTCAAGATCGCCGAGGGCACGCCCGACGAGATCAAGCGCAACCCGGATGTGATCAAAGCCTATCTTGGGCAGGCTACTGCGTAACGAGTAACTCGTAACACGTAACCCGGAATAGTGGAATGCTTTTCTTGAGATGCAAGGCGTAACGAGTAACTCGTAACACGTAACCCGGAATAGTGGGATGCTTTTATTGAGATGCGGAGGCGTAACGAGTAACTCGTAACACGTAACCCGGAATAGTGGAATGCGTTTCTTGAGATGCGGAGGCGTAACGAGTAACTCGTAACACGTAACCCGGAATAGTGGAATGCTTTTCTTGAGATGCGGAGGCGTAACGAGTAACTCGTAACACGCAACCCGGAATAGTGGAATGCTTTTCTTGAGATGCAAGGCGTAACGAGTAACTCGTAACACGTAACCCGGAATCGCGGGATGCTTTTCTTGAGATGCAAGGCGTAACGAGTAACTCGTAACACGTAACCCGGAATAGTGGAATGCGTTTCTTGAGATGCGAAGGCGCGTGACGAGCGATGAGCGTCTGCATCATTCATCATTCATCATTCATCATTCATCATTCATCATTCATCATTCATCGTTCTGGCCGCCTGTCCCTTCCCTTGTGGATGCACATTCGTAGGTCGAGTAGGTTCTGGCGGCGTCTACCAGCGGTCGTTCATGTTCGCGATGAGCTCTTACTAACCGAGCGTCGCCGCCAGAACCGTATCGAGACCTGATCGTTGGCACGCGTAGGTTCTGATCTCGCTATGCTGCGCACTCGATCCAGAGGTCTCGATACGCTGGAAGCGCGTGACCGTGATCTGTGGCGCACCTCAACCCGCTACTCGACCGACGCGGGCTGGCTCTCACTTCAACGGTGTCGCCTAGCTAGCCATCCTTACACCCAAATCGCACCCTTCCGGGTTACGAGTTACGAGTTACGACTAGCCATCCTTACACCCAAATCGCACCCTTCCGGGTTACGAGTTACGAGTTACTCGTTACGACTAGCCATCCTTACGCCCAAATCGCACCATTCCCGGTTACGAGTTACGAGTTACTCGTTACGACTCTTCCAATGACCGACCCACAAACCCTCGCCCAATACTGGCTGAACAACGTCAGGCGCTGGTCCGGCGGCGAACAGATCGCTGCGCGGCAGAAGGACCTGGGCATCTGGCAGAGCTACTCCTGGACGCAGGAGTATGAGCAGGTGCGCGATTTCAGCCTGGGGCTGGTGGAGCTGGGCCTGCAGCGGGGCGAGCGGGTGGCCCTGATCGGCGACAACGACCTGGAATATCTGTGGGGCATCCTGGCTGTGCTGGCGGCCGGCGGCGTGGTGGTGGGCATTTTCACCGATGTGACGCCCCAAGAGGTGCAGTACATCGCGACTCACGCCGACGCCACCTTTGCCCTGGCCGGCGACCAGGAACAGTGCGACAAGCTGCTGGCCATCCAGGAGGCCACGCCGCTGATCCGCCAGGTGATCTACTGGGACGAGCGGGGCATGTGGAGCTACGACGAGCCTCAACTGATGAACTTCAAGGCGGTGCAGGCGCTGGGCCGGGCCGCGCATCAGCGCGATCCGGGCCGCTTCGACGCGCTGATTGCCCAGGGCCAGCCCGGCGATGTGGCTATGTTCTGCTACACCTCCGGCACCACCGGCCTGCCCAAGGGCGCGATGATCAGCCACGCCAACTTCCTCTACGTGACCCAGGCCTTCGACGCCATCGAGCGGGTGCGAGCCAGCGACAACTACCTTTCCTTCATCCCCATGGCCTGGATCGGCGGCGCCGCGCTGGATCTGGCGCCGCACTGCACCAGCGGCGTGACCCTCAACTTCGCCGAGGGGCCCGACACCGTGCAGCAGAACATCCGCGAGATCGCGCCCGACGCGATTCTGTACAACTCGCGGCTGTGGGAGAATCTGGTGGCCTCGATCCAGGTGCGCATGACCGACGCTTCATGGATCAACCGGCTGCTCTACAGAGCCTTTCAGCCGGTGGGCTATCGCATGGCCGAGTATCAACTGCGCCGCCAGCCGGCGCCCATTCACTGGCGGCTGCTGTACAGCCTGGGCCAGGCGGCCTTCTATCGGCCAGTGCTCAGCCAGTACGGCCTGCAGCGGGCGCGCACAGCCTACACGGCCGGCTCGGCCCTCAGCCCCGACGTGGTGCGTTTCTTCTTGGCCCTGGGGCTGCCGCTGCGCCAGATCTACGGCTCTACCGAGATGACCGGCGGCGTGATTGCCCACCGCGCGGGCGACATCAAGTTCGAGTCCATCGGCGTGCCGTTGCCCGGCGCGGCCATGATGATCTCTCCTGAGGGGGAGATCTTGCTGACCAGCCCCGGCCTCTTCGCGGGCTATCACAAGGACGCCGAGGCCATGCAGGCCGCGCTGTTCCATGACCCTCAGGGGGTGGCCTGGTTCCGCACCGGCGACGCGGGCTTGATCGACGACGACGGCCATCTGATCTATCTCGACCGCGTCAAGGACATGATCGAGCTGGGCAGCGGCGAGCGCTACTCGCCCCAGTACATCGAGGGCCGGCTGAAGTTCAGCCCCTACGTCAGCCACTGCATGACCGTGGGCGACCAGACCCTGGGCTACGTCACCGCGTTGATCACCATCGACTACGACAGTGTGGGCCGCTGGGCCGAGAAGCGCGGGCTGGCCTTCACCACCTACGCTGACCTGGCGCAGAAGCCGGAGGTCTACGCGTTGGTGCGCGAGGCGGTGGATCGGGTCAACGCGGCCTTGCCGCCGGCCGCGCGGGTGCGCAAGTTCGTCTTGCTGCACAAGGAATTCGACGCGGACGAGGGCGAGATGACCCGCACCCGCAAGCTGCGCCGCGGTTTCCTGGCCCAGCGCTACGCCGACATCGTCCAGGCGCTGTACGACGGCCGGCAGGCGGTGCAGGTCACGGCCGCGGTGCAATACCAGGATGGCCGCGTGGGCAAGATCGACACCACCCTGCGCGTGGAGGCGCTCTAACATGCCCCCCTCCCGCTCCCCCCGCTCGGGCCGGTCTTTGCGCAGCACCCCGGAGTGGGCCGACCGAGCCCACCCAGGATTTGAGGTAGATCCATGAACTGGCAGCTCCTCCCCCAATTCGCCGTCACCGGTCTGCTGGCCGGCGGCCCTATCGCGCTGATGGCGCTGGGGCTGGTGCTGATCTTCAAGTCCTCCTACATCTTCAACTTCGCCCAGGGCCAGATGATGCTGGTGGGCACGCTGGTCACCTGGTGGCTGGCGGTGCCGATGGAGCTGCCGCTGGGCCTGGCCATCGTCCTGGCGCTGCTCTTCTCCGCGCTGCTGGGCCTGCTGATCGAGCGGCTGGCGCTGCGGCCGCTGACCGGCCAGCCGCTGCTGACCATCATCCTGATGACCCTGGCGCTGGGGCAGACGCTGCAAGGGCTGGCGCTGCTGCTCTTCGGCGGCAGCCAGCGCAACTTTCCGCAGCTTTTCTCGGCCGCCAATCCCTACAAGATCGTCACCCCGCTGGTCTTCAACGAGCGCAACATCACCATCATCCTCAAGCAGAACCTGGTCTGGTCCTTCGTGGTAGCCATCCTCTTGGTGGTCTTGGTGGCGCTTTTCTTCCAGTTCACCCGCACCGGGCTGGCGCTGCGGGCCGCGTCCGAGGATCACGAGCTGGCCCAGGGCATCGGCCTGCGCATCAACCGCATCTTCGGCATCTCCTGGGCGTTGGCCGGCGTGGTGGCCACCACCGGCGGCATTCTGCTGGCCACGGCCAGCGGGCTGGATCTGAGTCTCTCCATCGTGGTGCTGGCGGCCTTTCCGGCCGTGCTGCTGGGCGGCCTGGATTCCATACCGGGCGTGATCGCCGGCGGGCTGCTGATCGGCTTGTCGCAGGGCGTGGTCTCGGCCTCGTCGGTGCCGATCATCCGCAGCGCGGCCGAGATCACCCCCTATGTGGTCTTGTTGTTGGTGTTGATGGTGCGGCCCCAGGGCTTGTTTGGCGCCAAGCGCGTCGAGCGGATCTAAGTGCTTGTCCGTAATTAACTTCGTGCTTTGGCCGGTCTTTGCGCAGCACCCCGCAGGGGGCCGACCGAGCCGCCCCGCGATGTTGTTCGCGGACAGTCACCAACGAAGTCTTGGGCTGAATGGGAGTTCATCATGGCAGTATTGCGACCGGCAGGCGAGTTCGACCAAAGTTACGCCTACGACATGGCCACCATCCGGCGGCGCTGGCAGTGGCTGGGCCTGGCCGCGCTGTTGGTGATCCTCTACACGCTGCCGTTCTACGCCAGCCCCAGCCTGGTTTCCTTCGCCAACCGGCTGGCTATGACCATCATCGCCGTGCAGGGCCTCAACATCCTGACCGGCTACACCGGCCAGATCTCGCTGGGCCAGGCCGCGTTCATGACCGTGGGCGGCTATATCTCGGCCCTGCTGATGATCCACCTGGGCTGGCCCTTTCTGCTGACCCTGCCCGCGGCCGGGCTGGGCGCGGGGCTGGTGGGGCTCTTTTTCGGCCTGCCTTCGCTGCGGGTCAAGGGCTTCTACCTGGCCATGAGCACCCTGGCCGCTCAGTTCATCATCCCCTGGTTCCTGCGCAACGCCTTTCCGCAGACGCTGAACGGCGCGCAGGGCATCAACGTCCCGCCGCCGCAGATCCTGGGCATCGTCTTCAATCAGCCCAGCCGCTACCTCTATCTCAGCCTGACCGTGCTGATCCTCTGCACCATCGTGGCCCACAACATCGGCCGCTCGCGCCTGGGCCGGGCCTTCGTCGCCATCCGCGACCACGATCTGGCGGCCGAGCTGCTGGGCATCAACCTGTTCAAATACAAGCTGCAGTCCTTCTTCCTGGCTGCGGTCTATGCCGGCCTGGCGGGCGCATTGTTCGCCCATCACCTGCGCCATGTCAACTCCGAGACCTTCGGCCTCAACGATTCGGTGATCCTGCTGGGCATGTTGATCGCCGGCGGCCTGGGCGCCAGCCTGGGGCCGATCCTGGGCGCGCTGTTGGTGCAATCGATCCTGGAGCTGGCCGTCATGGCCGGGCCAACGGTCTCGACCATCTTTCCCGGCGCGGCCGCGGGCATGGTGCAGGCGCTGCGGCCGCTCTTCTTCGGCGTCGTGCTGATGCTCTTTCTGATCTTCGAGCCGCGCGGCCTGGCCCATCGCTGGAATCTGATCAAGGCCAGTTGGCGGCTGCGGCCCTTCTCGCACTGATTCGTGGTGATCACGCGGCTTGCCCGTCGTGTCGATTTCTTGGTGTTCCCAGGAGGAGATCCATGTCCAAACGTCTATTGACCGCCCTGACCGTGCTGCTGCTGGCCGCCATGGTGCTGGCAGCCTGCGGCGCGCCGGCTGCCGCGCCGACAGCCGTGCCCGAGCCGCCCACAGCCGTGCCCGAGCCGCCCACCGCCGTGCCTGAGCTGCCCACCGCCGTGCCTGTGCCAGTAGCCACGGAAGCGCCGGCGGCCACCGAAGCCCCAGCAGCCACCGAAGCGCCCGCCGGGCCGCCCGACCTGACCGGCGAGACCATCACCATCTATCACTTCGGCGACCTGTCCGGGCCGCTGGCCGCCATCACCACGCCGCTGGTGCGCGGGGCCGAGGACATGGCCAAGGCCATCAACGCGGACGGCGGCATCTACGGCGCCACGCTGGATATCCAGTTCGCCGACACCGGCGGCAAGGTGGACGAGGCGGTCGCGGCCTACGATCGCTTCAAGAGCCAGGACCCCAACATCCTGATGATGATCACCTACGGCTCCGGCGAGGTCGAGGCGCTGGCCGCGCGCATGGCCGAAGATAAGATCCCCAGCCTGTCGGCCGGCCTCAGCTCCAAGGGCTTCTACGAGGATTCGGGCTACGTCTTCGGCCTGGGCCCCATCTATCCTGACCAGATCGGCCACGTGATGCGCTATCTGTCGGAGAACTGGGCCGACGTCAAGCCAGCCAGCGCGGGCGACGAGATCAACCTGGCCGTGATCAGTTGGCCGACCGCCTTCGGCCAGGGCGCGCTGACCGACGAGAGCCGCGCGTATCTGGAGGAGCTGGGGGTCAACATCGTGGCCGAGGAGACCTACGATCCCGCGCCCACGGCCGACACCACCACCGCGATCCTGACCGCACAGGCGGCCGGCGCCAACGTGATCTGGACCAACACCCTGGCCTTCGGCCCGGCCGTGCTGCTCAACGACCTCAACAGCCTGGGCATTCGCGACGAGTTCGTGGTGGCCGGCCCCAACTGGTCCATGGACCTGGCCACCTACGCCTTCCTGGCCGACCCGGCCTACGGCGTGGGGCTGATCTCGGCCTTCCCCTATCTCTGGTGGACCGATGTGGACAATCCTGGCGTGCAGTACGCGGCCAAGGTCTTCGAGGAGAATGGCCGCACCCCGGCCGAGCGCAACGTGGGCTATCTGCTGCTGGTGGCCGGCCTGGACCTGGCCCGCGAGGCGATCAAGCTGGCCATCGACACCGTCGGCTATGAGAACCTGACCGGCGAGGCGGTGCATGACGCCCTGATCGAGCTGGGCGCGTTCGAGCCGCTGGACGGCGTCTTCCGCATCAACTACGCCGACGGCAGCCGCTCGCCGCATCAATCGCAGATCCGCCAGATCCAGGGCGGCCCCGATAAGTTCATCGTCCTGGAGGACTGGACGGAGACGCCGGATCTGCGGCCGAAGTAGATCGGTAACTGGTAGATTGGTAAATTGGGAAATTGGTCGGGTGCGACGTTGGGAATGCCTACGGGCCAATCAAGCGGGGAGCGCCGACCAATCTACCAATCTACCAATCTACCCCCATACCAATCCCATGCTCAAGCTCAACAACATCGAAGTCATCTACAGCGACGTGGTGCTGGTGTTGCGCGGCGTGTCGCTGGAGGCGCCTGAGGGCAAGATCGTCTCCTTGCTGGGCGCCAACGGCGCGGGCAAGACCACGACCCTGCGCGCCATCTCTGGCCTGCTCAAGACGCAGCAGGGCAAGGTCACGCGCGGCGCGATCGAGTTCGCCGGCCAGCGCATCCATCAGTTGCCGCCGGAGCAGATCGTCAAACGCGGCATCATCCAGGTGATGGAAGGGCGGCGGCTCTTCCGTCACCTGACCGTCGAGGAGAATCTGCTGATCGGCGCGGCCGGCCGGCCGGACAAGGCCAGCCGCGCCGACGTGGCCCACGATCTGGAGCAGGTGTACTCCTATTTCCCCAAGCTGCGCGATATGCGGCGGCGCACCAGTGGCTTCCTTTCCGGCGGCGAGCAGCAGATGCTGGTCATCGGCCGCGGGCTGCTGGCCCATCCCCGGCTGATGATGCTGGACGAGCCCTCGCTGGGTCTGGCGCCGTTGGTCGTGGACGAGATCTTCTCGGTCATCAAGCAGATCAGCCAGAACAGCGGCGTCTCCATCCTGTTGGTGGAGCAGAACGCCCGCATCGCGCTCAGCGTGGCGGACTATGCCTACGTGATGGAGAACGGTCGCGTGGTGTTGGATGGGCCGGCCAGCCAACTGGCTGAAAACGAGGATGTCAAGGAGTTCTACCTGGGGCTGACCCAGGTGGGCGAGCGCAAGAGCTACCGGGATGTGAAGCACTATCGGCGGCGCAAGCGCTGGCTGGGCTGAAGCCGCCAGCCACCTGTCACCCTGAGGTCCGACGAAGGGTCTCGCCGTGTCAAGCGGAGATGCTTCGCCAAGCCTCAGCATGACATAATGTCTTAGCACGACATAAAGTCTCAGCACGACATAAAGCCTCAGCATGACATGTCGA
>JAJTXO010000110.1 GCA_021463315.1 Caldilineales bacterium
CTGTGGGCGAGACGGCCACCGGCACGCCGACCGCGACGCCGACTGCCGCGGGCGGGACGGCCACTGCCACGCCTACTGCCACGGGCGGGACGGCCACCGCCACGCCTACTGCGACGCCGACCGCCACCGGTGGAACGGCCACTGGCACGCCAACCACGACGCCGACCGTCGTGGGCGAATCAATCACCGCCACGCCGACCGCGACGCCGACCACTGTGGGCGGAGCACTCACCGCGACACCGACCACCGTGGGCGAGACGCTCATCGCCACGCCGACCGCGACGCTCATCGCCACGCCGACCGCGACGCCGACTGCCGCGGACGGGACGGCCACTGGCACACCGACCGCGACGCCGACTGTCGCGGGTGGGACGGTCATCGCCACGGCGACCGCGACGCCGACCACTGTGGGCGAAGCAATCACCGCCACGCCGACCGCCACGCCGACCACCGTGAGCGGGACGGTCACCGCCACACCAACCGCGACGCTAACACCGCCCCCGTCGGGCGAGACGGTCACGGCCACGCCGACCGCGTATTTGCCATCCGGCGGCCGGCTTGGCTGTCTGGATGGCTACGTTATCAGCGACAAGGGTGCAGGGCTGGACGGTTGGACGATTCGCGCTCAGTTGGCCGACGGCAGCGGTCCGGTGTTCATGGACGTGTCGGATAGCACCGGCTACTATCGCATCGATCGGCTTCCCCTGGGGATCTATCTTGTGTGGGAAGAGATGCACAGCGGCTGGGAGCCGGTCAGTCCAGCCGAGCAACTGGCGCCGGTCAACAGCGCCGGCGCCTGCCAAGCGGCGGGCTTCACCAATCGCCTGCGGCCGCCCGGCTCCGGGACGCCTGCGGCGCCCACAGCAACGCCCACTGCCACGCCAGGCGGCGGCGCGCCAAGCGTTCTCCCACCGCGCGGCGTGAACAGCCTATGGACCAGCGCGCTGGCGCTCCTCCCCTGTCTGAGCGCCATCTGGCTGACGCTGCTGGGATTGGCATGGTGGCTCATTCGGTCACGGCGCAGCCGTCCTTCCGCGCCGCCCGACAATCCTGGCGATTCGGACGAGAGGGACGCGGCCCGGCGGTCGCAGCGTGAGACCATCGCCCTGCTGCTGGCAGAGCTGGACCAGTTGCACGCCAGACTGTCGGAGCACCTGAGCTCGATGGAGCGTCTGCGGACTCAGGAACGGGAGCTCCACATCAGACAGACCGAGCAGCGAAGCGCGCTGGACAGTTGTCGCCAGGACCGCCAGCGGTTGGAGCTGCTGCGAAGAGAGCTCGTCGTCCTGAAGTCCCGCCAGCGCAGCCGCCAGCTCGCCGCAGATCAGGAACGGTTCAACGCCTATCTGCGCGAGGTTGATCGGCTGGCTGGTTCAGTGCGAAGCTGGCAGACAAAGTTCGAGGAGGGCCAGCAGGAGCTGGCTCGCCTGCAGATCGTGATGCAGCGCTATCTCGCCACACACCTTGTCTTGCGCGAGGATGTGGCGCGCTGCAACGAGCTTCGGGCGCGCCTGCTGCTGCTTCAGGGCCGCCTGGACTCAGCTGAAATCGACCGCTCCGACGCCGCCGATGCGCTGCTGGCTCAGTCGGTTGAGGAATGCAAGCTGCAAGTCGAACAGCTTAAACAGCGCCGCCACGGCAAGATCGACGTGGACGAGGCGCTGCGCATCCAGAAGCAGTCCGACGCGCTGGCAAGCACGATCAACGCCTATCGCCTGGAGCTGCTCCGGATTCGCAGACGCACCAGGCATCTGCAGATCAGCCTGGCCCAGTTTGAGCGGCGGCGAAGCGACTTCACCCTGGAGGATGTCACTCCTGCGCCGACGGGCACAGGGCCTTTTGACGAAACTCCGGCGCCAGCGGAGGGTTCCGACCAGCCCAACGAGAACGCGCCCGGAAGGCTGGGCGCCGCGGACGATCGCGAGCCGGTCATCGAGTGGGAACTGCTGGAGAATCAAGCCGCAGGAAAGGGTGGTCTTTCCCTGGCGGTACGGGTGCGCAACCCGCACGTGGATCTGATCTTCGGCGACCTGACCGTGGAGCTTACCGTGCGGCAACGAGCGGAGGGCGCCGCCAGCGAGGATCATGGGGCGAGTGCGCCCGATGCACGGCTGGTCTTCGGCAACGTTCGATTTTCCCAGGGCTGGGAGACGCGCGAGGTGTCCCTGCGAGAAACGGGGCTGCGACGGGAGGGGCTGCTGGTCTACGTCATCGCGACCTGGACTGTTTGGCCGGTTGGACTATCGACCGCCAAGCGAACGACAACCACCGACGTCACCTCGGCGGCAGCAGCTTGGGGCGGCGTGGACTACCAAGCGTAGGTCACGATCCAGACGCCCAACATCGTCAGCAGAGCGGTAGTAGGCGGAAAGTGCGATAGCGCGGCAGTCAGACTGACCCGTTCAGCATACCAGGGGCGGGAAAGACCGGCAGTGCGGGATAGCTGCAGCCGCCCTCACCCGGCGCTGCCGCGCAGGCTGGAGGCTAGGCTGGCTGCAATATAGCCCGCTTCCGCTTGGCCGATCTCGTCCGGCCGCTCGACCTGCCAGGCTTGAGCGGTGGCCAGCGTTGACCCGTGGAGCAAGGCGCCTTCATCCCGACGCTGGCCCTCCCAATGGTGCAGCGCCGTCCGCAGACGTTCCTGCCAGAGACGGAACGCGCGGTCCTCCTCGATCCACCCCCGCAGCCGGCTCCAGTGATGGACCAACGCCACGTGGATGATCTCAGCGGTCGCCTGTCCGGAAGAATCGCGCCCAGTGGCCAAGAGGCGGCTGTCGGCAAGCCTGGTTGCCAGATGCCATGCCTGGGCGCCCAACTCGCTGGCCGTCGCGGTTCGGCTGGTATCACCCGTGTCGTCGCCAGGCCTGATCAGTTGCATGAAGATGCGGCGCGCCAGGGCCTGATCTTCCGGCGTCAGCTCGGCAATCACGGTCTCGGCGTGCTGGGCCAGCGCCGCACCCACGCCTCCAATCGACTCGTAGACCGCATGGGTGAGCTGGCCAGACTCCTGCCGTTCCCAAAGCACCGCCAAAGCAAATTCCAGCAGCGGAAGGTTGCCCAACTCGACCCCCACATCGCGCAGGATGCGCTCGACCAGGCCGGGCTCGAATTCGACATGCTGCAAATGGGCCGGGTTGACGACCGCGCGGGTTAGCTCGGCCCGGGTCATGGGGCCCAGCATCATGCTGGCTCCGTGCAGGGCGCTGGTCAAGGAGCGATAGGCCAGCGCCTGGCCAAGGAAATCGGCCCGCAGCGCGGCGATGACGACAAACTGGGGCGGCGTGGCCCTGGGCTGGATCGGCTCAAGCCCCAACAGAGCGTCGATGAAACGCTGGCGCGTCGTCAGGTCCACGGCTGGAGAGAACACCTCATCGAAGCGATCGACCACCAACAGGAAATGCCCTGGCTGGCCGGCATTCGGGCGATGGGTGATCCGTTCCAGGACGTCGAGCAAGCTGATCTGGCCGCCCAGCAGTGCATCAGCCAGCCGTCGTGTCTCCACCAGTTGCTCGGTGTTGCCCAGATTGGGCGCCAGACAGGGAAGCAGGCTGGCAGCCAGCGCATGGAATGGCCGGCTGCCGGGCCGGGTGGAAACGACGATCCAATCGCCGCGCCGGCGCAAGGCTGGGATCAGTCCGGCATGGATGGCGGACGTCTTGCCGGCTCCTGAGGGGCCGATCACAGCGGTGAAGGGGCGCTGTTGGGCAGCCAGCAGCAGCTCGCTGACAAACTCCTCGCGGCCGAAGAAGGCCGATGCATCTTCTTCGCGAAAGGAATGCAGCCCGCGATAGGGACAGGCGGATGGAGAAGGCGGTGGAGGTGACGCCGCGGGCGGCGCAGGCAAGCGATCCAGGTTCGACGAGACTGCCAGCGTACTCAGCGCGGCTGTCGATGCAGCCCTGCTCTGGCCAGTGATGCCTGGAAGATCGCCGCGGATTCGTTCGATCAACGCGATCGTTTGCTGGCTGGGCTCGGCGTCGAGCTCTATACGCAATAGCTTGCGCAGCGCTGTGTACTCGCTGAGGGCAGTCGTGCGCTGGCCGCTACCGGCCAGCGCACTGAAGAGCTGGCGATAGGCGGGCTCGTGCAGGTTGTCCAGCGCAATCTGGCGGCGCGCCAGGCGTCTCGCCAGGCCATAGTCTTCTTGTTGCAGATAATGCTCAGCCAGTGTGTGCAGAGTCCGCACCGCGAGACGCCGATAACTCTCCCGCTGCCCAGTCAGCCAGAGTTCGAGGTCGGCGCAATCAGGCAGCGAAAAGTCGGCCAAGAGATCGCCGCTGTAGAGCAGGGCAGCCTTTTCCAGCGTCTGCAGATCCTGCGGGCGCTGTGCCAGCATTTCCTCGAAATTGAGGGCGTCAATCGTCAGATTGCCAGTCCGCAGGGCAATGAAGTCGGTCGTCCCGTCCATCCATGAGACGATGGGAGTCTGATTCAACATCCAAAGCGCACGGCGCAGATTGGCACGCGCGCGCGACTGGTTCGTCTCCGGCCACAACAGTGACGCCAACAGGTCGCGGTTCTGGGGTCGGCGCTGCAGGGCCAGATAGATCAGCAGCGCTTCCGCCTTATGCGATTTGACATCCACAGGCTGTAGATCATGGAGGATCTTCAACGGACCGAAGAGACCGAACGTTAGATGAGCGTAAGATCGCATGCCTTGTCCGACCGCGGACGGACGTTGATGAAAAGCACACCCAAGCTTTGATCATGTGAGAAGAAGATCACACAGATAAACGTAATCTGTCAGAGAATCAGTCAGTATCATCTCAATAGATTGGGGAAGACTTCCGAAGTCTTATGGACTGTGAGCCCGTTTTGAACAAACCTGTGCAGACTTCGGAAGTCTCGCCCCCGGTTTATTGAGATGACACATCAGTCACGAACAAATTCGGGGGTGCGGTGCGACTCACCTTTGATCTCTTCGATCCTTCAATCATACCACCTTGTATGATTGCCTTGAACGTTCCCTGCGTCTTGCCTCCTGCCGATGATCGTGTTATAACTCGAACTATCGTTGATCGATCTTGCCAATACCTCCGGAGGTGATTCCCATGTCCCAAACCATCGTCGTGCTCGAAGGCGATCAGACCGGCCAGGAGCTGCTGGTCGAGGCGCTGCGCGTTTTGCAGCCCAGCGTGATCGGCTTCGATCTGCATTTCCAACACTTCGACCTTAGCCTGGCCAACCGCCGCGCCACGCAGAACCAGGTCGTCCACGCCGCGGCCGCGGCCATCCGCCAGCACCGCCTGGGGCTGAAGGCGGCCACCATCACCCCCGAAGGCATGGGGGATGTGGGCAGTCCCAACGCGATCCTGCGCGAGGAGATGGACGCGGTGGTGATTCTGCGCACCGGCCGCCGCATTCCGCGGGTGCGGCCGGTGGGCGGCGTTCACTCCCCCATCAGCGTGGTGCGCATGGCGGTGGGCGACGCCTACGGCGCCAAGGAGTGGCGCGAGGGAGACGCGGGCTCGCTGGACGAGATGGCCTACCGCACCGAGGCCATCAGCCGCCGCGTCTGCCGCGCGGTGGCTGAATACGCCTTCCAGCACGCGCGCAAGGCCGGCGCGCGCATCTTCGGCGGCCCCAAGTGGACGGTCAGCCCGGTCTACGAGGGCATGTTCAAGGAGGAGATGGACGCGGCCGCGCAGCGCTATCGCGATGTGGTCTACAAGCCGCAGTTGATCGACGCCACGCTGGCGCTGCTGCTGGCCACCTCAGGCAATCCCTTGGTGATTCCTTCGCTGAACCGCGACGGCGACCTGCTGTCGGACATGGTGTTGCAGATGTTCGGCTCCATTGCCGGCTCCGAATCGCTGGTGATCGCCATGGACGACGCGGGCGCGGTCACGGCCGTGATGGCCGAAGCGCCCCACGGCACCGCGCCGATCCTGGAGGGCAAGAACGTGGCCAACCCGATGGCGATGATCCTGGCCAGCGCCAGCCTGCTGACCTACATCAACAGCAACGAGGCCCGCCTGGCCAGCCGGGCGATCTACGAATCGACCCTGGAGGCGGTGTACGATGGCTTTGCCACGGCTGATCTGGGTGGCCCCACCCGCACCGATGAGTTCACCAGCGAGGTGATCCGTCGGGTGCGCACCAAGGTCGAGGTGTGGTCATCGCTGGCATGAGGCCGACGCGGAAGCGGCTTTGCCCCTCGCTTTGCCCAAAATCCAGCGCTACATATGACCTATATCATGGTAGGAATGGGATTATGCAGGTATGATGGACTCGCGCTGCGCGAAACCGCCGCGCGCCCAGGACAATCTCTACTTCAGCACGCCCAACAGGCTTGACATCAGACAGGGCAGTGGACAGCCCCAGGCTCTTGGCGCAGGACGATCCAGCCGGGAGCCATCTGCTATAGTAGGACAGGATAAACATGGCCAACAGACCGATTGTCACGATTGACGGCAACGAGGCAGCCGCCTACGTTGCTCACAAGACCAACGAAGTGATCGCCATCTACCCCATCACCCCCTCCAGCGCGATGGGTGAGTGGGCCGACCAGTGGACCGCGGAGCTGAAGCCCAACATCTGGGGCACGGTGCCGAAGGTAGTGGAGATGCAATCCGAGGCCGGCGCGGCCGGCGCGGTGCATGGCGCGCTGCAGACCGGCGCCCTGACCACCACCTTCACCGCCTCGCAGGGCCTGCTGCTGATGATCCCCAACATGTACAAGATCGCGGGCGAGCTGACCCCCACCGTCTTTCATGTGGCGGCCCGCAGCCTGGCAGCCCAGGGCTTGTCGATCTTCGGCGACCACAGCGACGTGATGGGGGTGCGTCAAACCGGCTGGGGCATGCTGTGCAGCAACTCAGTGCAGGAGGTCATGGACTTCGCGCTGATCGCCCAGGCGGCCACGCTGGAGGCGCGCGTCCCCTTCATCCACTTCTTCGATGGCTTCCGCACCAGCCACGAGGTGGCCAAGATCGAGCAGCTCAGCGACGACGACATCCGCGCGATGATCGACGACGAGCTGGTGATGGCCCATCGCGGCCGCGGCCTGACCCCCGACCGCCCTGTGATGCGCGGAACGGCCCAAAACCCCGACGTCTATTTCCAGGGTCGTGAGACGGTCAACCCCTTCTACCTCAAGGTGCCCGGCATTGTCCAGGCGACCATGGACAAGTTCGCCGCGCTGACCGGCCGGCAATACCGGCTGTTCGACTATGTGGGTGCGCCGGACGCAGAGCGGGTGATGGTGATCATGGGCTCGGCCGCGGAGACGGCGCAGTACACGGCCGAGTACCTGGCTGAACAGGGCGAAAAGGTCGGCGTGCTCAAGGTGCATCTGGTGCGCCCGTGGAGCAGCGAGCTCTTCATCGCGGCCCTGCCTGCCACGGTGCGTGTGCTGGCCACGCTGGACCGCACCAAGGAGCCGGGCGCGGCCGGCGAACCGCTCTACCAGGACGCAATCACAGCCTTGATGGAGACGGGCAAGACCCACATTCGGGTCATCGGCGGCCGCTACGGTCTCTCCAGCAAAGAGTGGACACCGGCGATGGCTAAGTCGGTCTTCGACGAAATGGCCAAGCCAGCGCCCAAGAACCACTTCACCGTGGGCATCATCGACGACGTAACCTTCACCAGCCTGGAGATGGACCCCAGCTTCACCATCGAGTCGCCCGATGTGGTGCGGGCGCTGTTCTATGGCCTGGGCTCCGACGGCACGGTCGGCGCCAACAAGAACAGCATCAAGATCATCGGCGAGGACACGCCCAACTTCGCGCAGGGCTATTTCGTCTACGACTCCAAGAAGTCGGGCGCCACCACCATCTCGCACCTGCGCTTTGGCTCCACCGAGATCCACCAGCCCTACCTGATCGAAGCGGCCAACTTCGTCGCCATCCATCAGGCCATGTTCCTGGAGCGCTTCGACGTGCTGGCCAAGGCCGCGCCGGGCGCCACCTGCCTGCTCAACACCTACTATTCCAAGGAAGAGGTGTGGGATAAGCTGCCGCGCGTCTACCAGGAGCATCTGATCAACAAGCGCATGAAGCTGTACGTGATCGACGCGTACCAGGTGGCCGACGAGACCGGCATGGGCGGGCGCATCAACACCATCATGCAGACCTGCTTCTTCGCCATCTCCGGCGTGCTGCCGCGCGAGGAGGCGATCGCGGCCATCAAACAGGCCATCGAAAAGACCTACGGCAAGCGCGGCGAGAAGGTGGTGCAGCAGAACTTCCAGGCGGTGGATGAGACCATCGCCAACCTGTTCGAGGTGCCGGTGCCCACGGCGATCTCCAGCGCCATCGAACTGCCGCCGGCCGTGCCGGCCGCGGCGCCGGACTTCGTGCAGAAGGTGACGGCCGAGATCATCGCTGGCCGCGGCGATCTGCTGCCGGTGTCGGCCATGCCCATCGATGGCACCTATCCCACCGGAACGGCCCAGTGGGAGAAGCGCAACCTGGCGCTGGAGATCCCCATCTGGGACCCGGATATCTGCATCCAGTGCGGCAAGTGCGCGCTGGTCTGCCCCCACGCCACCATTCGCATCAAGGTCTACCCGGAGGAGGAGCTGGCCGGCGCGCCGGAGAGCTTCCTCTCCATGCCGTACAAGGGCAAGGAGTTCCCCGGCTGGATGTACACCGTCCAGGTGGCGCCGGAGGACTGCACCGGCTGCGGCGCCTGCGTCTTCGTCTGCCCGGCCAAGAACAAGCGCGAGCCGCGCTTCAAGGCCATCAACATGGAACCCCAGCCGCCCATCCGCCAGCGCGAGGTGGAAAACTACGACCATTTCCTGAGCATCCCCGACATAGACCGGCGCACGGTCAACATCAAGCTGGTCAAGACCAACCAGGTCTTGCAGCCGCTGTTCGAGTATTCCGGCGCATGCGCTGGCTGCGGCGAGACCCCCTACATCAAGCTGGTGACCCAGCTCTTCGGCGACCGCACCGTGGTAGCCAACGCCACCGGCTGCTCGTCGATCTATGGCGGCAACCTGCCCACCACCCCCTACACCAAGAACGACCAGGGCCGCGGCCCGGCTTGGTCCAACAGCCTGTTCGAGGACAACGCTGAGTTCGGGCTGGGCATGCGCCTGGCGCTGGACAAGCGGCTGGAATACGCGCGCGAGCTGCTGCAAGACCACGCCGCAGTCATCGGCCAGGAGCTGGCCGACGCGCTGCTCAACGCGGACCAGTCGGACGAGGCGGGCATCTATGAGCAGCGCGAGCGGGTGGCGGCGCTGCGCC